>JADBKX010000015.1 GCA_014894735.1 Candidatus Sediminicultor sextus
GTATTATTTCCCCAAGGCCTATCTTCTTCTTTTTCCCGGAACCATTCTTCAGTTCTGAGAAGATCAAATATGTCACCTAAAAATACTATCTTTAATTCTTTTTCTTTATTCTTGATTTTTTTCGAATGTGTTTTAATATCTGATAAAAATAATTTAAAAGCAGATGTAGGAATGTTTTGTTTTCCGGCAGTTTCATCTACAAAGTGTAAATCGCTAATAAAAACTAACATACTATTTCCCCTTTTTTTATTTAAACACCCATTATAATTAATTCGACAAAGTTTTGGAAAAATCCTTCTTTTTTAAAAAAGTTATTGGTTATTGGTTTTTTGTTATTATAAAAAGTATTACGAGATTGCCACGGATGATATTAAATATTAATTGAATATCGTCCTCGCAATGACAATATTCCCCTTATATTTTTAAATAATTTTGTATTAAAATATTTTCAATAAAAAGGGTTTTTTGATTTAAATGGCGAATTATTATTGTATAATGATAATACTATTATGGATTTCTACTTCCGCAGAAATAACAAGTGAGTTATAGATGGTAGAAAAATGAGGTGGAGAAATGAAAAACTTTAAAATAGAAAAAGACCAGGAATTAGAAGATTTATTAGCCAAATGCAAGAAAAAAGGATTAAAGTTCGGATTGGCTTTGGGTGGCGGTTCTGCCCGCGGCCTGGCACATGTGGGAGTCATTCAAGTTTTAGAAGCATATGGCATTCCAATTGATATGATTGCAGGTACCAGTATTGGTTCGGTCATTGGGTCTTTATATGCTTCCGGAGCTTCAATAGAACAATTGGAAAAAGCAGCTTTGTCGATGAAAAGGAGCAAAAGCTTGTCTTTGTTGGATCTTGCTCTACCACATTCAGGTTTCATTAAAGGTGACCGCGCAGAAAAAATTTTAAAAACTATTGCTTTAAAAAATAAGACATTTGATGACCTAAATATACCGTTTGCTACAGTAGCTACGATTATTGAAAACGGAACAGAAGTGGTGATCAACCAGGGAAAAGTAATTGATGCTGTAAGGGCAAGCATTTCCATTCCCGGTATATTTAGACCGGTAAAATATCGTAATTATTACCTGGTGGATGGAGGCTTGGTGAACCCGGTTCCGGTGGATGTGACAAGGAACATGGGCGCAGATATCATTATTGCAGTCAGTTTAGCAAAAATAAAATCCCGAACCATTACCATAAATATGAATAACAATACCGACAATATAAAAAAGGTAAAAGATAAACCGAAAGATTCAAAAATAACATTAAAATCAATCATACACCAAAAAATTGCAGAGGTAAAATTATCCTTCAAAGCTCCCGGCATCTTTGAAATCATTACCCAAACGATTGATATTATGGAATCAAAAATTATAGAAAGATCACTGGAAGGGACCGATATCGTCATTGTTCCTTTTGGCCTCAAAGATATCCATGACTTTGATTTTGATAAAGCAGAAGAGCTAATTAAGGGGGGTATTACTGCTACACTAATTAAAATACCTGAGATCAAGGCGGTTATTAAAGCAAAATTAAAACAAAAAAAGAATATTTAGTTTCGTTTTTAGTGAATTTATTAGAAATGGGAGGAGAAAAAATGTATAAAAATATTTTCAAAATTATCTTGCTTTTTATTTTATTATTTTGCCTGTCGAATTTTGCCTTCTTTGTCTATGCGGATGCCATAAGCACGAAAAAAATAGAAAATACTGCTATTGATCTAACTTATGCTGATATGGAAGCTCAATTTGCCAATAATATATTTATCACTAAAGATGACGAATTTAAGGTAGTTGTAGAAAAGGATTTAGAATTAGAAGATTTGTTGGCCAAGTGTAAAAAGAAAGGATTGAAAATTGGTCTGGCTTTAGGGGGCGGCTCGGCACGAGGATTGGCTCACGTAGGTGTTATTCTAGCACTTGAAGCCTATAATATTCCTATCGATATAATCGCCGGCACCAGTATTGGTTCGGTTATTGGAGGCCTCTATGCCAGCGGAGCAACTATTGAACAACTGGAAGAAGTGGCACTCTCCATTAAAAAGAGCAAGACTCTTTTTATGATAGACCCCGTCTTTCCCCACTCTGGGTTGATTAATGGTGATCGTATAGAAAAAATGCTCAATCAGTTTGCCTTAGAGGATAAAACTTTTGATGATCTCAAAATTCCTTTCGCGGCTGTAGCTACAGAAATAGGAAGCGGAGCAGAGGTGATCTTAAATCAAGGAAAAGTAATTGATGCTGTAAGGGCAAGCATTTCCATTCCCGGTATATTTACACCGGTAAAGTATGAGAATTATTATCTGGTAGATGGTGGAGTAGTCAATCCGGTCCCGGTAGATGTAGTCAAGATGATGGGAGCTGATATTATTATTGCCGTGAGTCTGGCTAAAATAAGCCCTTACACTGCTGTCTTGATGATTGATAAAGAGACTGGCCATTTAAAAGAGGTAGAAAATTTAGAAGGTTTAAGAATAAATAAAAAGGAAAACCCAAAATTTAAGGACACAGAAGAAATTACTCCTTTAGTTGAGGAAGAAAAAGGGTTTTTGAAACAAAAAATAGAGAATGTTAAATCAAAATTTGAAGGCCCTAATCTCATTGAAATAATCAACCAATCCACCGATATTATGGAATCAAAGATTACCGACCAAAGCCTGGAAGGGGCAGATGTACTCATCGTCCCCTTTGGAATTAAAGAAATGAAGCTTTTTGATTTTGATGAAGCAGAAATACTCATTAAAGGTGGTATTATGGCTTGTCTGGTTAATATACCTGAGATTAAAAGAGCGATAAAAGAAAAACTACGAGAATGAAATAATGGATACCATGGTAGCAGCTAAAAAAGATAATGATTTTCCCTTATATATAGGAATATTCTTTTTTTCTGGTTCAGTCTTGCTTTTTGAACTCTCTCTTATGCGAGTATTTTCTATTCTCCAATGGAATTATCTGGCTTTCATGATTATTAGTATCGCCTTTTTAGGATATGGAGCGAGCGGAACTTTTTTATCGGTCTTTTCTTCTTTACTGAAGAAAGCTGAGGGGATAAAATTATATAAATATCTTTTCTTCTTTTCCCTGCTATTCTCTTTGGGTTCTTTATTCTCTCTATTTATCATCTCCAAAATCCCCTTTGACCTTTATCGGATAACTACAGATAGATATCAATTGCTGTACTTAATAATTTATTATTTAGCCATTGCTACACCCTTTTTCTTTGCCGGACTCTGCATCTCTTTAGCTATATCTAAACTACCCAAAAAAATAAATAAAATATATTTCTGTGATTTGGGAGGTGCATCTATCGGTTGTATCTCTTTTTTAGTTCTGGCTAATTATATAAGTTTGAGCCATTTATTAATCATCCCTTCCCTGTTCTCTTTTTTAGCTTCTTTTTTATTTTCCTTAAAACTGAAAGATAAAAGCTCAATCATTTATATTGTAGGGATATTTATTTTTATTATCTTATTCAGTGGGGCAGAGAGTTTTTATTCTTTTCCGATAAATCCTTATAAAAGTTTATTCACTTTATTGCGCTACCCTAATTCCCGAATAATTGATAGCCAGGAGAATAGCTTCGCCAGATTGGAAGTGGTAGAAAGTGAAGGGGTAAAATACGCCCCGGGGTTAAGTTTGAATTTCTCGGGAGAGATTCCTGAACAATTAGGCCTGGTCACTGATGGTGATGGATTGAGTGCGATTACCAGATTGGAGGGGGAGGATAATTTAGAAACATTGGGGAAAATAGAGTTTTCAGATTATATCTCTTCTGCTTTAGGATTTCATCTTGTAAGGGATATAGATAATCAGGGAAAGATATTAATCATCGGACCTGGTGGAGGATTAGATATCCTGGGAGGAATTTATAACGGCATAGAAGAGATCTGGGGAATTGAGATGAACCCCAATATCAAGATTTTACTTCAAAATAATTATAGCGATTACTCGGGAAATATTTATAACCGTGAGGGAATTAAAATTTTAACCGGTGAAGGAAGGAGTGTATTAAAAGGATTAGACCAAAAGTTTGACTTGATTCAAATTTCTTTAATTGGCTCATCCAATACTGCTTCCGGAGGATTTTACAGCACATCTGAAAATTATCTTTATACGGTGGAGGGGTTTATGGACTTTTGGCAGCATCTTTCTGAAGGAGGAAAATTGAGTATCACTCGCTGGCTAAAATTCCCTCCTCGAGAGGTTGTGCGTCTTTGCAGCATCAGTTTAGAAGCTCTCAGTCGAATGGGGATAGAAAAACCGGAAAATCATCTGGCTGTAATTCGTAGTTGGGCTACTTCTACCCTTGTCTTAAGCAAAAAAGAAATAGGAGAGGAAGAGATAAGAATAATTAAAGATTTTTGTGATAAAAGGAACTTTGATACAGTCTATTTCCCGGGGATTAAGGAGGAAGATGCTAATATAAATCATATCCTGGAACAGAGTTATTATTATCAGGAGATAGACCAATTGATAAATAGTTTTAAGGAAGATAAGTTAAAGGATTTTTATGATAGTTATTTCTTTAATGTTTCGGCAGTCACCGATAATCAACCTTACTTCTTTTATACTTTAAAATGGCAAAATATCCCTAAAATAATCAAAAGTACGGCTAATTGGCAGGCTTTAATAGAATGGGGGAATTTAATTATCTTTGCCACTTTCCTTCAGGGAATCATATTTAGTATCATTTTCATATTTTTACCTTTAATTTTAAAGGGACTCCCTATAAGTAAAAGAAAGGTAAAAATTCCATTTTTGCTTTATTTTGCCTCTTTGGGTTTAGGGTATATGCTTTTAGAAATCTCTTTTATCCAAAAATTTATCCTCTATCTAACCAATCCTGCTTATTCTACTTCTATTATCATCTTCTCCTTTCTGTTCTTCTCCGGTTTGGGAAGTTTTTATTCTAAAAAAATAGAGAAAAATTATATTGAAAGTTTAAAAATTATTATACTTTCCCTCTGTGTGATCTTATTACTATATCAAATTATTTTACCTCATATTTTTAATACTACCTTGAAATACAGTTTGTTAGCGAGAATATTAATTACCATAGGGCTAATTTCCCCTTTAGGGTTTTTAATGGGGATGCCCTTCCCTTTAGGGATAAGACTGGTTAGTTCGATAGAGCAAGGAAAGGAAAAAGGACTTATCCCCTGGCTATGGGCGACTAACAGCTTCTGTTCTGTTATTGCCTCTGTCTCCGCAGTGATCATTGCCCTTTTCTTTGGGTTTAGAGTAGTGGCTACATTAGCT
>JADBKX010000053.1 GCA_014894735.1 Candidatus Sediminicultor sextus
GTTATAGGAGACACAGTTAATTTAGCTTCTCGTTTACAAGTTAATGCTCCAACGGGAGAAATTATGGTTGGCGAAAGAACCTATCAAAAGATTAAGGATAATTTTACATTTACTCATTCTCGTAAATTAAAGATAAAAGGCAAGAAAGATTTGATTAATGCATACACCTTAAAGAGTTAGAAAAAAATTTTTACTTTTTGAAAGAAAAATTATGTCTAATAATAAAGATCCTTATAGTAAATTAAAAATGCAACTATATTTAGCCAGAATAATATTTCATATACCTAATTTTATAAAATTATCCTTAAGATTACTTAAAGATGGGAGAGTTCCCTTTTACTTAAAATTACTGGTATATGGAGCAATTGCCTATGTAATATCACCTTATGATTTAATCCCTGATTTTTTGGTTCCATTTTTAGGATATTTTGAAGACATTATTATCGGAATTTTGTGTTTAATTAGTTTAGTTAAGCTGAGCCCGCCTGAAGTTGTAGCAGGACACGTAAAAGCAATCGATATGGAGAATAAGCAGAGGTACAGATTTTTCCGTTAATGGAGAGGATAATTAAAGAATATGCAAATTGGAATTAAATCTTTAGGCTGTCCTAAAAACTTTGTCGATACTGAAGTAATTTGTGGGACGTTAAGAGAAAAAGGATACCAAATAAGTGGGAAGATTGATCATTCAGATATAGTGATTATAAATACCTGCAGTTTTATAAAAGATGCCGTAGAAGAATCTATTGAGGAAATTCTTAATCTGGTAAAGTTAAAAAAAGAAGGAAAGATAAAACATATAATAGTAACCGGATGCCTTCCTCAGAGATATAAAGATGACAATCTTAAACAGGAATTTCCTGAAGTTGATGCCTTTTTAGGAGTAGGAGATTTATTAAAAATTGATAATCTAATAAAAGGTGTTTTGCAAGGTGAACAAATCTATAAAGTAGGTCCTGAACCTAAATTTCTTTATAACCATAATACCCCTCGAACTATTTTAACCCCCCAGCATTATGCCTACATTAAAATATCTGAAGGCTGTCAAAATAATTGTTCCTATTGCCTGATACCTCAAATCAGAGGAAATCATCGCAGTAGAAAGATGGAAGATATCATCGAAGAAGTAAAAATAATTTCTGAAAAGCAAAATCTTTCCGAAATAATTTTAATTGGTCAAGATACAACTTTATACGGAATCGACCTCTATGGAGAATATAAATTGGCTGAATTGTTAAAAAAACTTTCTCTTCTCGAATTAAATAATTTAAAATGGATAAGACTTTTATATACCCATCCTGTTCATTATAATGATGAATTAATTGAAGTGATAGCAAATCATCCTAAGATATGTCCCTATTTGGATTTACCTTTACAGCATATAAGTGATAAAATACTAAAAAGAATGAATAGACCGCTTAAAAAATATGATGTTATTTCGTTAATTAATAAACTAAGAGATAGAATTTCGAATTTAACTTTGCGCACTACTTTTATGGTGGGATTCCCCGGTGAAACCGATCAAGATTTTGAAGAATTATTGAATTTTGTGAAAAATTTACGATTTGAAAGGTTAGGAGCGTTTATTTTTTCCCGGGAAGAGGGAACTCCAGCTTATGACTTTCCCCAACAGATTCCCATGCGAATCAAGAAGGAACGCCTGAAAAAATTAATGCTAACTCAGCAGTCGATTGCAAAAGAAATAAATAGTTTTTATATGGGAAAAGAAATAGAAGTACTGATTGATGAAATAAAATCGGGAAAGCCGAAGATTGCCATTGGACGAACTAAAGGAGATGCACCGGAGATAGATGGAAAAGTTGTAATAAGGGGAGATAAGACTAAAGTTGGAAAATTCATAAAAGTGAAAGTGACCGAAGCTTCCGAATATGATTTAGTGGGATAGATTAGTGAATAATTGAAAAGCATGAAGGGGGAGGGATTAATCTTGATTAAAGAAAGATTGAAAGTATTCAGAGAAAAAATAGAAAAAGAAAACAAAGAAATCGAAGGGTTTTTAGTTACTGACCTAAAAAACTTAAGTTATCTAAGCGGATTTGATGGAGAAGGATTTGCTTTGATAGGGATAAACGGTAAAAATTATTTGCTAACTGATTCACGTTATACTGAACAAGCTCAAAAAGAAAGTCCTGATTTCAAAATATTAACTGATGAACCGAATAAAAAGAATGCACGGATATTAGCATTAAAAAAGATATTAGCCCAAAGTAAGATTAAAAGAATTGCCTTCGAAAGTAATAATTTAAGCTATGCTGACTTTAGGAAATATTCTGATAGTTTTGAATCTATAGAATTTCTACCCACTGAAAATATAATAGAACTGCTAAGAATGATTAAAGATAAGGAAGAAATTATTAAAATAAAGAAAGCAGCTCAGATAACTACGGAAAGTTTAAAAGATGTGTTTGAGTTAACGAAACCGGGCATGAGAGAGCTTGATATTGCCTCTGAGTTAGCTTATACTATGAGAAAAAAAGGCGCCCAGAAAGAAGCCTTCGATATTATTGTGGTTTCAGGTGAAAGATCATCTTTGGTTCACGGAAAACCTTCTGAAAAAAAGATTGCCGAAGGAGAACTTATCATTATTGATGTGGGAGCGAATTATCAGAATTATAATTCTGACCTAACCCGTACTATAATTATGGGAAAGGAAAACGTTAAACAAAAGGAGATATTTTCTATTGTCTTGGAAGCACAAAATAAAGCCCTTGAATTTTTAAAGCCTGGTGTAAAGTGCAAAGAAGTAGATTCTATAGCAAGGGACATAATTGGTAAGAAGGGTTATGGAGAATATTTTGGCCATAGTTTGGGTCATGGAGTAGGGTTGGATATTCACGAATTGCCGCGAGTTTCTTTCAGTGATGACACAGTTTTATTACCCGGAATGGTAATTACCATTGAACCTGGAATATATTTACCTGAAGCTGGCGGAGTTAGGATTGAAGATTCGGTTCTGATAACTGAAGAAGGTTATGAGATATTAACCTGGTTTCCAAAAATATTAAATCTTTAAGAAATGTCAGGACGGGTCGGATAAATCCGACCCCTACAAAGAACAAAGAACATAAGCACGGATCAGAAAAATACCACCCCTATAAAAAAGATATAGATAGTAATAATTAATTAGGAGGGAATGTATGAGTAATTTAAAGAAAGTAGATCCAGAAATATATGAAGCTATAAAAAATGAAGAGAATCGTCAAAAATATACCATAGAATTAATTGCTTCAGAAAATTTTGTGTCCCCGGAAGTATTAGAAGCCCAGGGTTCAGTTTTGACCAATAAATATGCTGAGGGCTATCCGGGGAAGAAATACTATGGTGGATGCAAATACATCGATATTATAGAAAATTTAGCTATCGAAAGGGCTAAAAAGATATTTAAGGCCGAACATGCTAATGTTCAGCCTCATTCCGGTTCACAGGCAAATATGGCTGTTTATTTCAGTGTTTTAGAGGTAGGGGATACTATTTTAGCTATGAAACTTTCTCATGGCGGCCATCTTACTCACGGGAGCCCGGTAAATTTTTCTGGTAGATTCTTTAATATTATTCCCTATGGAGTGGGGAAAGATACCGGACGAATAGATTATGATAACTTAAGAGATTTGGCTATAAAAAATAAACCAAAATTAATGATAGCCGGAGCGAGTGCCTATCCACGCGAGATAGATTTCTCAGTATTTAGATCTATTGCGGATGAAGTCGGAGCCTATTTAATGGCTGACATTGCTCACATCGCCGGATTGATTGTAGCAGGTCTTCATCAAAGTGCGGTACCTTATTGCCATTTTGTCACCACAACTACTCACAAAACCTTAAGAGGACCGAGAGGCGGCTTAATTCTGTGTAAAGAAGAGTATAGTCGAGTAATTGACAAAACAATATTCCCGGGGATTCAAGGCGGCCCTTTAATGCATGTTATAGCCGCTAAAGCGGTCTGTTTTAAGCAAGCAATGACGCCAGAATTTATAAACTACCAGAAACAAATCGTTGTTAATGCTAAAGCCTTAGCTAAAAAATTAGTAGAATTAGATTATAATTTAGTATCTGGTGGAACTGATAATCACTTGATGTTAGTAGATTTAAGAAATAAAGGGATTACCGGAAAGCAGGCAGAGAAAGCTTTGGAAGAAGCCGGGATTACCGTAAATAAAAATACGGTTCCTTTTGATCCTCAAAAGCCGATGATTACCAGCGGAATAAGAATCGGAACTCCTGCAGTGACTACCCGGGGGATGAAAGAAAAAGATATGAGTGTAATAGCCGAAATGATGAACAGAGTCCTGAATGATACGGAAAATCAGAAAATAAAAGACGAAGTAAGAAAAGAAGTAGAAAGTTTTTGCGAAAGATTTGTATAAAAAGGAAGTAAAGATTCAAACAAAAGGGAGGTTTTATCTTGATTTCTACCAGCGATTTTAAAAAAGGTTTAACTATCGAAATAGATGGTGAAATATACAGTATTGTGGATTTTCAACACGTAAAACCCGGTAAGGGTGGTGCTTTCGTAAGGACTAAGTTTAGAAATGTAAAAACCGGGCTTGTTACCGACAAAACATTCAGAGCAGGAGAAAAAATGGAACAAGCTATAATTGATAGAAAAACTATGCAGTATCTATATAATGATGGTAATAATTATTGTTTTATGAATAAGGAAAATTATGAGCAAATTTCTTTATCTAAAGAACAGATAAGCGAAATAACCGATTTATTAAAAGAAGGCAATGATGTGGAAATTATATTCTGGAAAGAAGAACTGATTGGTGCTGAATTACCAAATTTTATGAATTTAAAAGTGATTAAAACCATACCTGGTGTAAAGGGGAATACGGTGTACGGTGCCCTGAAACCGGCTACTTTAGAGAGCGGAGCAATCATTCAAGTTCCTTTGTTTATAAAAGAAGGGGATATAATTAAAATAGACACCAGGGATAAAAGATACATAGAAAGAGAGTAAATTCAAGAGATACGAGAGTGGGGTGGGATAAATAATGCAAACTATTAAAACTGATCTGGGAGAAATAAATGTTACCGGAGAAACAATCGGGAGTATCGTTAGTTTAAATTTGGCTGATGTTAAAGGTGTGGTCGGGAGCAGAAAGACAATTATAAAAGAAATAACCGATATGTTAAGGGGAGATACAAGCGAAAATGGAATAGAAGAAACTTCCCGTACTATAAAAGTAGAGATAAAAGATAATAAGCCTTTGATAAATTTATA
>JADBKX010000097.1:0-5114 GCA_014894735.1 Candidatus Sediminicultor sextus
AAAAATATGTCCTGATTATCATATCTCCTTTCGCGCTGACGAGGTTAGCTGACGGATTCGAGCTGAAAGGATTGCCCTACTCATTACTGAAATTAGAAGCAATGAGATTCACCCCAAAAGCTTGGTTCCCCCGTTCCTTTTTTTAAGGGATTTAGCGATTAAAATACAATAGTCCTTTTTTTACTTATTTTACTTACGAATTTTATACTCTTTTTCTGTTTTTGTCAAACTTTGCAGGTTTGCCTGAACCCTAATATGAGGGTGGTTATTTGTTTGCGTCGGAGTACTATATCTATGATACGGCTTTGCAGAGGTTTTATAGATTTTTTCTTGACAGAAAGGATAGTTTGGAGTATAAATAAGTATAGAAAATAAAGTTGACAAAAATAGTATGAATAGAAGGGAAAATTAAAATGCCAAACTATGATTTTAAATGTCAGGATTGTCATGAAAGCTTTGAGGTTAGAGTAACTATCAAAGAGATGGAGGAAGGTAAAATATCTTGTGTAAAATGTAATAGCAAGAATATAAAAAGGATTTTTAATGGCTGCGGATTCTGCACCGGAAAGACTTCATCCCCAATGAGTTCAAGCTCAAGTTCTTGCAGCTCGTGTTCATCTGGTTCTTGCTCGACCTGCAGATAAAATATAAAAAATTTCGGAATAAAAAGGGGACGGTTCTATTTTTTTAAGAATGGTTTTCGGAAAATAATAAAAAATAGAACCGTCCCCTTTTTATTGTTTTATAAAAATAAAAATATTTTTTGAAAAGTTTGCAGGAATTTGGGTTTGGTTTGGAGAATAATTATTTAGTTAGTTAATAAATTAATATCAAACCAGTTAAATAGTAAACCAGCTAACTAATAATCTGACCATATTTATATTATTTAAAAAATTAAAAGTAAAAAATTATAAAATTTATGAAAAGAAATTTAAACCTATTGCTGATTAACCCCTGGATTTATGATTTTACTGCTTATGATTTTTGGTCTAAACCCTTAGGATTATTATATATTGCCGGCATTTTGATAGAACAGGATTACAAGATTAGTTATATAGACTGTATGGACCGTTATAATCGGGAAATATTGAAATTACAGAACAGGGAGTTCCCTCAGAAGGATGAATTTGGCCGAGGGCCTTTCTATAAAGAAGAGGTTAAAAAACCAGAAATTTTAAAAAGTATTCCGCGCCGTTTTAGCCGATATGGAATTACTGAAGATGTCTTTATAGATGAATTAAGCAAAATACCCTCACCCCAGGCAGTATTGATTACCTCTGTTATGTCCTACTGGTATCCGGGAGTACTCAGGGTGATAGAGTTAATTAAAGAAATTTTTCCCGGCGTTCCCATAATTCTGGGAGGTGTTTATGCTACTTTATGCTTTGAGCATGCCTTTAAAGTTTCTGGTGCTGATTATGTAATAAAAGGGAATAGTATAAGAGATTTAATAAAAATATTAGAACAGCATGCCGGGAACAAAAATGATTATTCAAAATACGAAAAAGGGTTAGATAACCTGCCTTATCCGGCCTGGGACCTCTATTCTAATCTTGATTATATCTGTATTCTATCCTCTCGGGGCTGTCCTTACCGTTGCAGTTATTGTGCTTCTTTTAGAATAAACCCTAAATTAGAATTTAGAAATCCTAAAGAGGTAGTTAAAGAGATAGAATACTGGCATAGAGAAAGGGAGATAAAGGATTTTGTCTTTTATGATGACGCCCTATTAATAAATTCAGAGGATAATTTTCTGATTATTTTAGAGGGATTAATCAATAAAAAATTAACCGTTAGGCTTCATACTCCTAATGGTATCCATGTTCGAATGATAAACGAAAAAATAGCCCTTAAGATGTACCAGGCGGGGGTGGAGACCATCAGATTGGGTTTTGAAACAGTAGATCCTCGTCTCCAGTCAGAAACGGGGGGTAAGGTAACTAATCTTGAATTTAAAAAGGCAGTGGATTATCTTTTAAAAGCAGGATTCAAAACTTCTCAAATTGGTGCTTATCTTTTAATCGGGTTACCTGGACAGAATTTACAGGAAATTGTTGATTCTATCCGTTTTGTGATAGATTGTGGGGCTCATCCGCGTTTGGCTAAGTTTTCTGCTATCCCGGGCACCAAAATCTGGAGTGAAGCCAAATCCCATTTTAATTTAAAAGGAGGCATTGATCCTTTGTTTCATAATGATGCACTTTTGCCTTATTTATCACCGGATATTACCATTAAAACCTACCAGCAGATGAAATCAATAGCAAAAATATAAAATAATATAAACCAAATGTGTTATAATTAAAATAAAAGGTACTACGGATTTTCGAATATAATAACTGGAGGTGATTTAAAAAAAATAGGTTATCCCCAGGCTGTAAAAGTAATCAAGGGCAAGAAACAAAAATGAACAAAATAGCATACATAGATTAGTAGATGTGGATATTTTATAAAGCATTCAATATTATAAGGAGGAGAAACGAATGGAACTATTAAAAGTCTCATCTAAGTCGAATCCTAAAGCAGTAGCCGGTGCTTTATCAGGAGTAATAAGGGAAGAAGGAAAAGCAGAATTACAAGCCATAGGAGCAGGAGCAGTAAATCAGGCAGTTAAGGCGATTGCTATTGCTCGGGGTTTTACCGCAACCAGTGGAGTTAATTTAATCTGTATACCAGCTTTTGTAGATGTAGAAATTGATGGAGAAGAAAGGACCGCTATTAAATTTTTAGTTATGCCCGGATAAAAGATTGTATTATCAATATCACTCCAGGTGAAAAGTAACAGGAAGAATTAGAAGTTATTAAAAATAGGGGGTTAGCTTAGAAAGCAGTTGATAGTTAAAGTGATTTTACACAAAAAGAAGATTTAAAAAATATTAGAGTAAGGGGGGGTAAGATTAGTATGGATAAAAATAAGGAGAAAAAAGAAAAAACAGAGGATGTGGCTACCCAGGAAACCGAAAAAATAGCTGGGGAAATAAAGAAAGAAGAAAAAAAAGAAGAAAAAATTAAGGTTAAAGAAATTTTGGGAGAAGTTAGTATCGTACCGGAGGTAATAGCAACCATAATTAGCAGAACAGTAATCGGCATACCCGGAGTAGCCGGATTAGCTACTCGTGCCAAAGGGGGGATAGGAACTTTATTGGGGACCAAAGAATTAGAAAAAGGGATTAATGTTGACCTTAGAGAAAATAAAGAAGTTTCTACCTCTATTTCGGTTATTTTAGAGTATGGTTCCATAATCATTGATGTAGCTAAAGAGATCCAGAAGAAGGTAAAAGAGGAATTAGAAACCAAAACCGGACTTAAGGTTACCGGGATAAATGTAAATATTCAGGGTGTGCATATACCTATAGAAGAAAAGAAGTAGTAAATATATCAAAGAAATAGGCCTATCAGGTTTTAAAAAATTACCTGAATAGGCCTATTTACACTTAACTTGTTAATATAATCAAAATATTTTCTTATTTTACTTTCTCTTTTAATTCTTTGCCTGCTTTAAAGAATGGTACATTTAAAGCTTTTACCTGGATTTTTTCGCCAGTACGTGGATTTCTTGCCATTCTCGCGGCTCTTTTTCTGGCACCAAAAGTTCCGAATCCTACTAATCTAACTGCGTCACCCTTGGCTAAGGAACCAGTAATAGTTTCGAATACACATTCGACAGCTTTTTTAGCTTCCCGTTTGGTAACACCAATTTCATTTGCTACATTATCGATTAATTCACCTTTATTCACTATTTACACCTCCTTTCATTTTTGAAAATATCCTAAAATAAATAAAATACCAGTATTTCTAAGCATTTCATGACTACTACTTATATATTATACGACAAGCGTTTTAAAAATCCTTCTTTTTTTAGAAATTATTTTTAATTTTTTAAGAAAAAACAGTGTTTTCAAGCATTTTTTAGTAAATTTAATCCAAATTGTCAGCTAAGAAATAGATTTATGATATGTGAAATAGGAACCTGTTGAGTAATTATAAAAGAAATTGCTATATATTGCAAGTGTTTTAAATTTTACTTTATTGAGTAGAGGTTAATGATAAGACCTTTTTCGAAACGGTTATATAAATTTATTGGTTATAACTGGGTTGTGGGGGTACAATAAATTGTGCCGCCGCCATATTATTAACTATTTTTTTCTGGGGGTATGATGCTTCTTGTTTCTTGTATATATTACTTTTATTTACTTTTTGATTGTAACTATGATATAATGTAAAGGAAAGTAGGTAGGTTAGTAGTAAGAAACCTACGACTAAAAAAAAGGAGGATTTTAAAGATGTTAAGAAGTATATTGTTTAAAAAGAGAGGAAAAATATTTGCCTGCATTTTTATTGCTTTAATAGTATTTCTTTGGTTGAGTATTTACGGAATTAATTTTGCCCAAGGTCCCAACCCAGGGGAAATCGAAAAGATGAAAAGCATTCAAATTATCAATCCTCATCCCCCATTTTCTCTTAGATTATCGCTGGATAAAGAGGGGGATGCTACCTATACGCCCGGGGAGAGGATTAAAATTTTCTTCGCGGTTTCTCAAGATGCCTTTGTAACGCTTTATAGCTATGATATCGAAGGTAGAGTGAAAATTATCTTCCCCAACCAGTATTCACCAAATGATTTTGTAAAAGCAGGACAAACTTATTCCGTTGATGGACTGATTGACCCAAATACCAGGGCGGGGATTGAATATGTTCAGGGATTTGCCACTTCCAGCGAGCTACTGATTACTGATAAAGAAAAAAATCTAATTTCTAAAGAGTTTATGCCAGCAGTGAGTAAGGATTATAAAAGCCATACTAACACCATTAAGGCCATAATAGTAACCCTACCTCCTAATTCCTGGGCTTCGAGTAATCTATTAAGTTATACGGTAAGGCCAATAACTCCGCCTCCTCCGCCTCCTGCTAATTATGGCAGGATTATAATCACTTCCCAACCCCAAGGGGCAGAGGTATATCTGGATAATGTTTTTACAGGAGTTACTCCTTTAAATTTAGACCGAGTTACCTCTGGTCAGCATCATGTCAGATTAGTAATAGCAGGTTATCAGGAGTGGAGTAATAATGTCTCATTTTCACCTTCTCGGACTACTACAGTGTCTGCTGATTTAATT
>JADBKX010000097.1:5124-5243 GCA_014894735.1 Candidatus Sediminicultor sextus
TAATAATGTCTCATTTTCACCTTCTCGGACTACTACAGTGTCTGCTGATTTAATTCCTTTAACCCCTCCTCCGCCTCCTGCTAATTATGGCAGGATTATAATCACTTCCCAACCCCAAG
>JADBKX010000092.1:0-2588 GCA_014894735.1 Candidatus Sediminicultor sextus
TGGCAGGGGAAGATTTATCTTCTCAGACCGTTATTCGGTCTTTGATTGGGGAGAGATGCCCGATCATATTCCTAATAAAGGAAAATCTTTGTGCATTTCTGCTGCTTATTTTTTTGAAAAGTTGGAAAGTATAGGAGTGAGAACACATTATTTTGGTTTGGTTGAAGATAATAAAACGAAAAAGTTATCTAATCTTAAAAGACCGGCAGATACTATGGAAGTAAAATTAGTTCGAGTATTGGAACCTTTACAAAAAGGCAGTACTTATGATTATTCTATTTATAAAACCGAAAATAATAATTTTTTAATTCCTTTGGAGATTATTTACCGTAAATCACTTCCCGAAGGCTCCAGTGTATTTAAAAGATTAAAAGAAGGGAATTTAAAATTGGAAGAATTGGGTTTGGCAGAAATGCCTCTTTCTGGCCAAACTTTAGACAAACCATTTTTAGATGTTTCCACAAAACTTGAAGCGAGTGACCGCTATTTAGGTTGGAAAGAGGCCAAAGAAATAGCCTGCCTTAATAACCAAGAAATAGCAGAAATTAAAAGGATTACCTTATTAATTAATGAATTAATCGGTCAAGAAGCTAATAAAATTGGTTTGAAATATGAAGATGGTAAAATAGAATTTGGATTCGATGAAGACAGAAACCTTGTAGTGGTGGACGTCTTGGGGACTTTAGATGAATGCCGCTTTACTTTTAAAGGAATGCCTATCAGCAAGGAGATTGCCCGATTATATTATCGGAAAACTCCCTGGTTTAAAGAATTGATAGATGCCAAAAAGAAAGATGAATTAAGTTGGAAAGATAAGGTGAATCTATCTCCTCCAACCTTACCGCCAAGATTGAAAGAACTTATTTCTATGGCTTATGGTGCATTTACCAATGAAATTACCAAAAAAGAATGGTTCGGGGGAATTTTACCTATACAGGAAATATTAAGAGAAATAAGCGAGATATTGAATAAATAATAACAGTGAGGAGAAAAAAATGTGGTTGGTTAAAATTTATGTAACCTTAAAAAAAGGCTTATTAGACGCTCAGGGGAAAGCTACTCAAAATGCTTTAGAATCATTGGGATTTAAGGAAGTAGAAGAGGTAAGAATAGGAAAATATATCAATATTGAAATGAAGGGGCAGAATCAGCAGATGGTTATTCAAAGGGTTGAAGAGATGGGTAAAAAATTATTAGCCAATCCGGTGATTGAAGATTTTAATTATGAAGTTGAGGTGCTAAAGTGAAGTTTGGTGTCATTCAATTTCCAGGTTCAACCTGTGATTATGATTGTTTTTATGCTCTTAATGATGTTTTAAAGGTGGAAGTTGAATTTATCTGGCACAAACAGACTAATTTAGAGGGATATGATGGCATAATTTTGCCGGGTGGGTTTACCTATGGAGATTATTTAAGGGTGGGAGCCATAGCTCGGTTTTCTCCGGTTATGTCAGCAGTAATCGATTATGCTTCAGCCGGAGGATTAGTTTTGGGGATTTGCAATGGATTCCAAATCCTTACTGAAGCGGGTTTATTGCCCGGAGCATTAATGAGAAACAATAGTCTTCATTTTATTTGTAAATATACCTATCTTAAGGTGGAAAATAATCAAATTCCCCATACTGGTTCTTGTAAAGGCGGGCAGGTTTTAAAAGTACCTATCGCTCATGGGGATGGTAATTATTATATCGATAACTATGGTTTATCTGAACTTATAAAAAACAATCAGATTGTCCTTCGCTATTGCGAAGAGGATGGAGAGGTTACTTCAAAGGCAAACCCCAATGGCGCTGTTTACAATATTGCTGCTATATGTAATAAAGAAGGAAACGTTTTGGGTATGATGCCCCATCCGGAACGCTGCGTAGAAGATTGTTTGGGTTCATCTGATGGCAAATATATTTTTAATTCACTTACGAGTTTTATAAAGAAAGGTTAAGTAAAATCGAAAAAAGTTTTAAAATTTAATTATGATTTTAAATTTTTAGTTTTAAGTTTTTACTTCGACGAGATACGAGATACGAACAACGAGATACGATAATGATAGGAGATTCTTTGTTAATGAAAAGCTTTGAGCAGGAAAAATTTTGGAAAAAATGGAATCTTACTCCAAAAGAGTACCAGAAAATAAAAGAATGCCTACATAGAGAACCCAATGAAGTAGAGTTAGGAATGTACTCGGTAATGTGGTCAGAGCATTGCAGTTATAAAAACTCAAAACCGCTTCTTAAATTATTTCCCAATTCAGCAGAATGGGTCCTTCAGGGGCCGGGAGAAAATGCGGGTATTATTGATATCGGAGACGACCAGGTTATTGCCATGAAGATAGAGAGCCACAACCATCCTTCGGCCATAGAGCCTTTTCAGGGAGCGGCCACCGGTATCGGAGGAATAGTGCGGGATATCTTTGCGATGGGTGCCCGACCCATAGCTTTGTTGGATTCTTTAAGATTTGGAGATTTTAATCATCCTCAAACTCAATATCTTTATAAAGGAGTAATAGAGGGCATTTCTTTTTACGGTAATTGTATAGGGGTGCCTACAGTTGGAGGAGAAACAGTTTTTTCCCCAAGTTATCAGGAAAACAT
>JADBKX010000092.1:2688-5230 GCA_014894735.1 Candidatus Sediminicultor sextus
GTTAAAAAAGGGAAAGAAAAAGAGATTAAAAATATTTTTGATAAATGGGGTTTAGATTCCGCAGTGATTGGTAAAGTAACCAATGATGGGAAATTAAGGGTCAGAGATAAAGGCGAAATCGTGGCAGAGATACCCGCCAAGTCACTTGCTGAAGGAGCGCCTACCTGTCGTCGTAAAGGGAAAAAGCCGGATATTTTAAATTCAGTCAATCAGCTTGATTTATCCAAAATATCTCAACCAGATGACTATAATCAAGCATTATTACAAGTCTTGGGTTCGCCAAATATGATTAGTAAAGAACAAATTTATGAACATTATGATTATATGGTAAGGAATAATACTGTACTGCCTCCCGGAGATGATGCTGCAGTATTAAGAATAAAAGGAACTAAAAAAGCCATAGCCATTACCACTGATGGTAACGGAAGATATTGTTACCTTGATCCCCTGATGGGAGGGAAGATAGCGGTAGCAGAAGCGTCCAGAAATTTGTCTTGTAAGGGAGCTTTACCTCGAGCGGTAACCGATTGTTTAAATTTTGGAAATCCTGAAAAGGAAGGCATCTACTGGCAATTAGAAGAAACCATTAAAGGGATCAGTGAGGCCTGTCGAGTATTGCAGACACCGGTCATAAGCGGTAATGTAAGCTTGTATAATGAAAGCAAAGGGGAAGCCATTTATCCTACACCGGTTATCGGGATGGTGGGGATGATTGAAGATTATCATCATATCTGTTCTATGGCATTTAAAAATCATGATGATTTGATAGTACTTTTAGGAGAAAACAAAGAAGAATTAGGCGGAAGTGAATATTTAAAAGTTATTTATAATTTAGAAAGGGGAATACCCCCTCAGATTGATTTATTGAAAGAGCAGGCAGTTCAAAATACTTGTCGGGAGGCAATCAAAAAGGAATTGGTTTCTTCAGCTCATGATTGTTCAGAAGGTGGATTAGCTATAACTCTAGCAGAAAGCTGTATCAAAGGGAAAAAGGGAGCAAGAATAAAAATTAAAAATAAAATGAGAAGCGATGCTTTATTATTTGGGGAAAGTCAATCGCGAATCATTGTATCTATAAATCCAAAAAATCTGCCTTTATTACAAGATATAGCCGATAAATACCAGGTTCCTCTTTTGGTATTGGGTTCTGTGGAGGGGGAAAAATTAAATATCAACAGATTAATTAACTTGAAAGTAGATCAATTAGAAAAAGTTTGGCGAGGCAAAAAATAATGCATGAAGAATGTGGAGTTTTTGGAATTATTAGTAAAAGGGATGCATCTATAGACGCAGCTAAATTAACTTGTTTTGCTCTTTATGCCCTTCAACATCGGGGACAGGAGAGTGCAGGAATTGCTGTATCTGATGGAGAGAAAATTTTAGTTTATAAAGATTTAGGTCTGGTTTCTGAGGTATTTAATGAAGAAAAATTGAGTATCTTGCAGGGTAATTGTGCTATCGGTCATGTAAGATATTCTACAGCCGGTGCTAATATTTGGGAAAACAGCCAGCCTCTTTTAAAAAATTTTAAGGGAGGAACTTTCTCTTTGGCTCATAACGGTAATCTGGTAAATCAAGCAGAATTAAAGGCAAAATTAAAAGAGAAAGGTATTCAAAATTATTCCTCCACGGATAGCGAAGTAATATCTAATTTAATAAAAACGACTCCGGAAGAGAACATTGAAAAAAACATTGAAATCGTAGCTGCTCAGTTAAAGGGGGCCTTTTCTTTAGTAATAATGACCGAAGATAAATTAATCGGATTGAAAGACCCTTTCGGTTTTCACCCTCTTGCCCTGGGGAAGTTAGGGGATTCTTATGCTTTTGCTTCTGAAACCTGTGCCCTTAATCTTATTGGGGCTGAATTTATTCGGGAAGTAGAGCCGGGGGAGATGGTAGTAATTGATAAAGAAGGAATGAGATCTGCCAAAATTATTTCTAATGACAGGAAATCTCTTTGTATTTTTGAATTTGTTTATTTTGCCCGCCCGGATAGTAATATATATGGAGAAAATGTAGCTTTAAGCCGGCAAAAAATGGGTCGAAGGTTAGCCCGGGAACATCCGGTACAAGCAGATATAGTAGTCCCTGTACCTGATTCAGGAATCTCTGCAGCTATCGGTTATTCAGCCCAATCAGGCATTCCTTATGAAGAAGGACTGATTAAAAATCGTTATATTGGGAGAACTTTCATTCAACCCGATCAATTAATTCGAGATTTTGGAGTTAAAATAAAACTTTCCCCTATTAAAGAGATAATAAAGAATAAAAGAGTGATACTGATAGATGATTCTATTGTCCGGGGGACTACCAGCCGACAGATTGTAAAGTTAGTAAGGGATGCAGGAGCCAGGGAAATTCATGTTCGAATAAGTTCTCCACCTATTTTCTTCCCCTGTTTTTACGGGATAGATACACCAAATAGAGAACACTTGAGGGCTTCAAATCATACCCTGGAAGAGACAGGAAAATGGATAGGGGTAGATAGTTTAGGTTATTTGAGTATAGAGGGTTTATGTAGTGTTTTTGACAAAATCCCTGC
>JADBKX010000065.1:0-1397 GCA_014894735.1 Candidatus Sediminicultor sextus
TTTTTTTATTTTATTTATTTCATTTTCCAAAAATCCTTTCTGTATTATCATGGTAAATCATTCTTAAGGTCTCATCATCAAGATTAAGCCCTCTGTAAACAGAGTTGGGATCAGTTTGCTCCCGGGCTTTTTTGCCCATCATCTTATAAATCGAATCCGACAAAGTAAATTCCTCTTTTTCTAACATATCGAGATAACTTAATGTAACATCATCAATATAGCTCCTAGTTTTCGCCCGGTAAGAGGTAATCACTATATCTGTTCCGAAGCTTATACGGTCACGATATTTCTGCATAAATTCTCGAAAAGCCACCGCATTATCAGAAATTCTTTTAAACCCGGCAACTTGAAAATCAGGATGACCAAAACTTATATCAGTGTAAAGATTAGGATAAGTATCAAGGAGTCTGCTTAAAAGTGTAAGATTACTGGAAGTCAAAACAAAGTGAGGAGCAATAATAACCAAATCAGGGAAAGCCTGGAAAATTCTTTCCATTTGGTCTAAAAAACGACCACTATTTATATGATAAAGGATTGGTATCTTCTGCTCTTCACAGTATTGATATACCTGCATCATCCCGGAATCGTCTAAGGGGAGATGAAAAAAATTATCATAGAAATAGGCATGACCGTTATACAATTTCAAGCCCTTGGCTCCCGCAGCAATAAATTTCTTTAATTTTTCCAGTTTATCTTCGTCGCGGGGATCAATCGTGCATAATGCAATAAATTTGTCGGGATATTTCTTGCTTATATTTATTATTTCTTCATTATTCTTATCATATTCACTAAATCCATACTTAGGATTTAAGTAAAAAGTAAATTTTGAGGTTCCCAGCAGAATCATTTTTTCTATCTGGCAATCTTCCATCACCTTAAGGAGAAGAGGAATATTACTGAAGGATTGCACATGTTCATGAGCATTAATAATTTTAAAAGCCGCCCTTCTCTCTCTGATTGAAGGGTCTAGTTCTGCAATAAGAGTCGAAGGTTGCTTATCTATCCATAAGGGTAGGTATCCCATCTGCCTGATATACCATAAAAACATTGTCGCCAATAATATGGTGATTATAATATAAAACCACAAATCACTTTTTTTTATTTTTCTTACCCTTGTTGCGGTTTTGGTTTTTATATTCACCTGTTTTTGAGCCATTCTCTCTAACTTTCCTTTGGAATAAACAATTAAAATCAATTATACATTACTTTTTTCTAAAACTCCAACAAAATTTTATTTAGAAAAGTTAACCAAAGGTGCCTGGCACCTTTGGTTAACTTTTTAGTAGCTTTTATGCCAAGATCTCTTGAACTATTTATTTATAAAAGATATAATAATCACATTATGGCAAGAAGAAATAGGACAGAGATAGAAGATAAAAATGCTATTTATCATATAA
>JADBKX010000065.1:1497-5191 GCA_014894735.1 Candidatus Sediminicultor sextus
AAAAGGTCACCTCTTTCAGGACCGATACAAAAGCCATCTTATCCTAAATTCTCTTTATCTATATAGTGTAGCTTCTTATATTAGCCTAAATCCGGTAGAGGTCGGATTAGTGGATTCTCCTGAAGATTACCCCTGGAGTAGTTTTCAATATTTTCTCTCTACCCAAAATCAAAACAAAAGCGTTCCCTCTTGGTTGAGCATTCGAGAATTATTAAAACTTTGTCAAACCAATCCAGAAGATTTTATAAATTTCGTAAAAGAAAATATTCATAAAGATGACCTAGAAAAAAACCTCCAAAATGTCACTAAAATAACCTCAAATCAAATACAAAATAAATCACCCAGAAACATAGAAAAAATATTAAGTAAAACAAAAGAACAAATTGGAAACATAGTCACCAATAAACGATTAAAACATTTACTGGTATATTTATTAATAAAAGAGGGTTACAGAGTAAAAGATGTAGCAAATTCTCTACATATGACCAGTCCAAACGTACTAAAAATATGTAAAAAAGTGGATAGAAATTTAATCTCTGATCGTTTATACCAACTCTGGCTAAATCATATTAAAATAAACCTATTTTTATAGAAAAGTTAACCAAAGGTGCCTGGCACCTTTGGTTAACTTTTTTTGGAAGAAGCATTAAATTATGCAAAAAAAATTAAATTTTTTTATTTATATCATTATTGTAATAGTTTTAGTAATATACTCACCATTAGTTACGAGCGTGGAAGCTGTTCGCTATGACCCCGGCTTGAATTGGCAAGTCTTGGAAAGCCCTCATTTTTCAGTCTATTTTTCTAAATTGCAAAACAATGAACAAAATGACGAAGATTTCAGTTACAATAATGAACAATTAGCCCAGCAGATAGCTGATATTGCTGAGGAAACCTACCACCAGGTTAATGCTCAGCTTGGCGCGCCCAACAAGCATCACCACCTGCAAAAGATAGCCATAATTATGGAAGATTTTTCTGATTACGCCCTGGGTTTTGCCTCTTCTTTTCCTCATCGGGTGATTCGCCTTTCCCTGACTGCCCCCACAGCCAAATCCTTTGATATGAAATTTGAAAGTTGGCTTAAAATGGTAATCACTCACGAATACACCCACCTGGCTCATTTCGAGATGACCTCTGGTCCCACCACTGCCCTGCGCGCGCTATTTGGTCAGATACTCACTCCCAATGCCCTCCAACCCATCTGGTCAACCGAAGGACTAGCAGTTTACAATGAAACTAAATTTACCGCCGGAGGCCGAGGGGTAGATGCTCGTTATGATATGTATCTTCGCATGGCCACCCTGGAAAACCAATTTAACACCCTTGACCAGATAAACGGTTATTATCTTACTTCCTGGCCTGACGGCACTGCACCCTATATCTATGGTCAATCGCTTGTCCATTTTATAGCTCAAAAATACGGGGAAGATAAAATCATTACCATGAGTGAAATATTCTGTGAATATCCCTATTTAGGGTTTAACTATGCCGTAAAAAGAGCGATAGGCCTGAACCTGGAGGAACTGTATCAAAGCTGGAAAGAAAATTTAAAAGAAAAATATCAACTCCAGACGCAAAAAATTCTCTCTCAAAAAAATCTTACTCCTTCTCAGCAATTAACTGAATACCATTATTGGGTCGATTATCCCCACTGGTTTTCCACCCCTGAAGGAGATAAAATAGCAGTCAGAGTTTCTACACCTCATTCCTATCCCTTTATTCAAATTATCGACCCTTTAAGCCCTTCTCTTCCCTCAACTCCCCGTTCTACTAAAAACGAACCTCTAATTAGAAGAATTTATGGCCGAGATTCTTCTTTTAGTCTCTCTGTGGACGGTTCTAAAATAATTTATGCTAAATTAGACGACTATGAACAATTTTATAATTTTTATGACCTGTATTTATTCGACTTAAAAACAGAAAAAGAGACCCGCCTTTCTGAAGGGCTACGGGCTCGCGATCCCAGCTGGTCGCCTGACCCGAAAAATCCTCAAATCGTGGCAGTAATTAATCAATCAGGAACAAATAATTTAGCTCTATTTAATTTACCTTCCCCAAATTCATCGATTCATGAAGACCAGCCCACCTATAAACTAATTACCAAAGAAGACATGGTCTATCTAACAGACTTTCGAGATGGAACCCAATTATACCAACCATCCTGGTCTCCCAAAGGGGACAGGATAGCCTTTTCTGCCTGGCGCCAGGGTTATCAGGATATATATATCTTAAATCTTGATCCCGATAATCTTAGCACTAACAATCTTAACCCCGGTAATATCGGTAATTTTACTCTTCAGCCTATTCTGCCCATTCAGCCCATCTTTCAAGATAAATCTATTGACCTTAGCCCTTGTTGGTCTCCTGATGGGCAATATCTCTTCTTCACTTCAGACCGTACCGGTATTTATAATATTTTTGCCTTTTCGCTCCCCGATAAAAAACTCTATCAGGTAACCAATGTCCTGGGTGGGGCATTTCAGCCCGCTATCTCTCCCGATGGCACCCAGCTATCTTTTATTTCCTATCACGCCACCGGATACGAGCTGCACCTTATGAAAGTGGACCAAAACTCGAACCCCAATCAGTGGACAGAAATAAAAATAGAATATGTTGAGCTCCCAATTATGGCAAAACAACCATTCAATAAAGACCTAAATACCTCTTCTAATTCTAATTCTAAAAATAATTACCCGATCCACCCTTACTATCCTTTAACTTCCTTCTGGCCGCCCACCTACTGGATTCCCGCTGTCCGGCTTACTGAAAGCGACCTGGGAATTGGCTTTTCAACTAAATTGGAAGATGTACTGGGATTTTATTCCCTGCCCTTAAACGTTACTTATGGGATATTCAATAATAGCCTATCTTACAACTTCAATTATTATAATTATAGCTACCTTCCTATTGTTAATCTTTATCTGTCTGGGAATGCTGTTTTAAACTCCCCGATCTCCTGGTGGGAAGAAGGGGAAACCGGTATAAATATTTATTTCCCATTTAAAGGACAGACTGCTTCCACCACAAATTCTCGTCCTTACAGGCAGATCTTTTCTCTCGGATATCAATATGAAAAATTCTCTTCTGCCACATCCAATGCGTTATCTCTCTTAAATACCGACCCGCAAAAAACAACCAGTCTAAAATTAGGCTACTCCTATTCTGATGCGGAAAAATATGGATTCTCTATCAGCCCCGAAATAGGTAATTCCTTCTCTTTAACCTATGAACATGCCGATAAAGCCTTAGGCGGTGATTATACTTTTGATAAATTAATCTTTGATGGCAGAAAATTTATTCCCCTACCGCTTCCCTCCTCACATCAGGTCCTGGCTCTTCGCCTGGTAGCCGGCATCGGCTCTTCAAGCATATTAGAATCAGATTTAGATGGAGAAAAATTTAAATTGGGAGGTAATTATTCAGCGGATAATCTTAGCAATACTGAGGTAAATGCCTTCTCTCTACGGGGTTATAAACCTGCTACCCTCGAAGGCAATAATCTTATCTTAGCCAGCTTGGAATATCGCTTCCCCCTGGCCAACATCGAGCACAGCCTTAAATTTGATCCCTTCTCCATCTTTTTAGAAAGACTTTCCGGTGCCTTCTTTATCGATATTGGAAATGCCTGGGAAAGCGCCAGCGTAAATAAAACCAATGAAGAAAATGAGATTAATTCTATCTGGCAGGATTT
>JADBKX010000146.1 GCA_014894735.1 Candidatus Sediminicultor sextus
AAATAAGGAGAATAAAATGTCATCAAAAAAAACTTATAGCTACGAAGAAGCTAAATTTATCGGAGAAAAACTTGGAATAAAATGGAATAAATTTGATGTTAAACAATTTAGAATGGGAATGGACGTTGAACTTGAGCATGGGAAGATTAATGAATTAACCAATGTAACAAATGATGATCCACTTTTAACTGGCAAAATTGCACTTGCGCATCTTAATGAATTTCCTGATTATTATGATAGGCTAGAAAATATGGAAAACGAAGCTGAAAAATATTGGGATAATAAAGAATAAATAAAATTATTTTGAGAAAATTAAGAAGGGTAATACGGGGTCAGTTCTTGCAGTAATCATCTTAATCAAGAGCAAAAAGCAGCCTCCAGCCAATATCAAAAGTTGCTGACCCCTTTCTCTTGCTTTTTTAACTAGCTTTTTCTTTAAGGTTTAATCCAACGAATTGGCTATTATACAGATCAGCATAAAATCCATTCTGCTTTAGTAATTCTTTGTGGGTTCCTTTTTCAACAATACTTCCTTCATTCATCACCAAAATTAAATCTGCATCCCGAATAGTAGATAGGCGGTGAGCAATCACAAAACTGGTTTTCCCTTCCATAAGGGCAAGCATAGCCTTTTGAATATGAATTTCTGTTCTGGTATCAACACTACTTGTCGCTTCATCGAGAATCAATATGGTCGGATCTGCCAAAATAGCCCGGGCAATGGTCAGTAATTGTTTTTGACCTTGAGAGAGATTATTGGCTTCTTCATTTATAATAGTATCATAGCCATCCGGAAGTGTTCTGATAAAGTGATCAGCATAAGCCATTTTTGCTGCTAGAATAATTTCCTTTTCCGTAGCATTTTCTCGACCATAGGCGATATTCTCTTTAATACTTCCCTTGAATAACCAGGTGTCTTGAAGGACCATTCCAAAAAGACTTCTCAATTCACCACGTTTCATATCACGGATATCTATTCCGTCAAAGGTTATTTTCCCGTCATTAATTTCATAAAAACGCATAAGTAAATTAACCAATGTTGTTTTTCCAGCTCCGGTAGGACCTACAATGGCAATGGTTTGACCTTTTTTAACATCAATATTCATATCTTTTATGAGTATTTTTTCTGTATTGTATCCAAATTTAATATGCTCAAGCTTTATATTACCTTTGGCTTTATCTAAATGAATCATATCTTTTTTATCCGGTATTTGCTCAGATTCATCAAGAACTTCAAAGACACGCTCAGCAGCCGCAATGGTTGATTGAATAATATTGGCAATGTTAGCTGTTTGAACGATCGGTTGGGTAAATTGCCTGGAATATTGAATAAATGCTTGAACATTACCAATGGTGATAGTTCCTCTAGCAACAGAAATTCCACCCAGAATGACAATAAAGACATAGCCAAGATTACCAATGGCTATCATCAAGGGCATAATGATTCCCGATATGAATTGAGCTTTCCATCCGGCATCATAGAGTTGATCATTCACTTTATTGAATTTATCGATGGATTGCTTTTCATAATTAAAGACTTTGACTATTTTGTGGCCGGTGTACATTTCTTCCACGTGGCCATTTAATTGACCTAAAAGTTTTTGTTGTCTGGCAAAGAATTTTTGTGATTGCCTGGCAATAACTTTAGTAACCAAAAAACTTAAAGGTAAAGTAACGAAAGTAATTAAAGTTAACAGTGGGCTAATGGTTAGCATCATAACCACAATTCCGACCAGGGTTACTACGGCAGTAATTAATTGGGTAATACTTTGTTGAAGAGTGCTGCTGACGGTATCAATATCGTTGGTCACCCGACTGAGTATTTCTCCATGGGTTCTTCCATCAAAATATTTTAAAGGCAATCGTGACAATTTAGAGTTAATATCTTTTCTCATATCGTAAACGGTTTTTTGGGCAATACCGACCATAATATATTGTTGAATATAGGTAAAAATAGCACTGATGACATATAACCCGATTAAGATGAAAATAATATTTAAAATGTAGTTAAAATCAATGGCTGCATTAGGGACATTTCTCATTTTTAGGAGAAAACCTTCAAATAATTTGGTGGTTGCTCGTCCCATAACCTTTGGACTGATAATACTGAAAAATGTGCTGGCTACAGCCGCCAGGAAAGTAATGATAAGCTTAACTCGGTGAGGTTTTAAATAATCGAGTAATCGTCTTAAGGTTCCTCTAAAATCTTTGGCTTTTTCTACCGGCATAGTCATACTTTGATGACTTCCGGGACCACGACCTAATCCCCTAATTGGCGTTCCTGGTTTTATATCTTTTTCACTCATATTAATTCCTCTTCTGAGAGCTGTGAAGCCACGATTTCTCTATAGACTTTGCAGGTCCTGATTAAGTCCTGGTGTTTACCCATACCTACAATTTTACCCTCATCTAAAACAATAATTTGGTCTGCATTCATAACCGTGGTAACTCGTTGGGCAATAATTAAAACCGTATCGTTTTTTGTCTCTTTTTTAATCGCTACCCGTAATTTTGCCTCTGTTTTAAAATCAAGAGAGGAAAAACTATCATCAAAAATATAAATTTCAGGGTGTTTGGCCAAAGCCCTGGCAATAGCCAGTCGTTGTTTCTCTCCCCCTGATATATTGGTTCCACCTTGTGCAATTTGAGAATCGTAAACTTGTTCCATGGTAGAAATAAATTCTGATGCTTGAGCAATTTCGGCTGCTCTGATAATTTCATCGCGAGATAAATTATTGTTTCCAAAACTAATGTTTTCTGCAATAGTTCCCGTAAAAAGAACAGCTTTTTGAGGAACTAATCCAATCTTGGTACGTAATTTTTCTTGAGTTAATTCTCGTATATCGACACCATCGACTAAAATACGTCCTGATGTTACATCATAGAATCTCGGTATAAGATTTATTAATGTTGATTTCCCAGAACCTGTGCTTCCGATAATTGCGGTCAATTCACCGGGATTGCTCCTAAAGGAAATTTTTTTAATAGCTGGTTCTTCCGCACCTTGATAACAGAAGCTAACCTCATCAAATTCAAGATAACCTCTTTTGTCTTTTTCTGATATAATGCCTTCTGATTTAATGCCATTTTCCATCTCTGATTTGCTCTCTTTTGGTATCATTGGATCCTTGATTTTCGGCTCGACATCTAAAACTTCATTAATTCGAATAGCTGATACTGATGCTCGAGGTACCATGATAAACATCATTGAAACCATAATTAAAGAAAACATAATCTGTGATGCATATTGAATAAAGGCCATCAAATCCCCTACTTGCATACCACCGTTGTTAATTCGTATACTTCCGAACCAAATAATAGCTACAATTGTCAAATTAAGAATCAACATCATTAAAGGTATCAAAATAGCCATCAGTAGGTTGACTTTTTTCGCTGTTTCTGTTAAATCAAGATTGGCTTTATGAAATTTTTTCTTTTCGTAAACTTCCCGATTAAATGCCCGAATAACCCGTATGCCAGTCAAATATTCTCGAAGAACCAGATTAAGCTTGTCTAATTTAATTTGCATTGATTTAAAAAGAGACATACCTTTTTTTGCGATTAAAAGAATGGCAATGGTTAAAATCGGTAAAATAACCACAAGAACCAATGATAATTCAGCATCTTTTAAAACTGCCATAATAATACCGCCGATAAAAAGCAGCGGTGCTCTTAAGAACATTCTAAGCATGGTTACTGCCAATTGCTGAATTTGGGTAATATCGTTGGTTGTTCTGACTATAAGAGAGGCCGTCCCTTTTTCATCAAATTCTTCCAAAGAAAAACTTTCTACTTTGGTAAATACTTTTGTCCGAAGATCTCTTCCGAATCCGGTCGCTGCTTTAGCTGCCAGGTAGCTTCCAAAAATGGAGCTAATCATAGCAATGACAGCAATCAGAATCATCCATCCCCCAATTCTTATAATATAATTGACATCCCCATTGACCACCCCTGTATCCACAATATCTGACATAAGTGTAGGTAAATATAATTCCGAAAGTGATTGTAAAAAAACAAAAACTATCACCCCTATTATCGATAACCAATAGGGTTTCAGGTTTTTTAGTAATTTGATCATTACAAATCTGCTCCTGTTTATGGAAAATGGGAGTCTATAAAGGAGTATAAACTTTTATTATTTTAGGTATTTCATTTTATCATTTACTTTGAATCTTAAGAAATTAATTAAACTACTTCATATTTCCATTTCTTGGTGATTTATATCGATGAAGCTTTTTTTAATCTGACAGTTAAAATATCTTTTAAGCAATATCTCCAATTCTTCCGCTGCTTTCATCACCCGTTCTTTGTTGGTCTGGAATCCATCGATGGGAAAAAAGATATTTTTTGAATTTTCATCAATCTTACCAATATTTGATTGTCTCCAAATCCATCTTCTGGTTCTAATTCTTTTAGAATCAGCGTAGACTAATTCTCCACTATCCAAAACTTCCACTAACTCTTCTCCCAGAGGGGTAAAGGTATCTCCCTTCCTGGAAAACCTTATCGCAATTTCTCCTTCCAAGGCATCCAGATCATGGGCTCCCATGGGTAGTATGTACTTTAAAGAAATACGGTTTACCAAATCTACTACAGGATTTATAGAAGGCAAAATATTCCCCTTGGAGACTCTTTTTACCATTGCTTCAACTGAACTCATAAATTTATTGGGATTCAAGTTTAACTGATTAAAAGCATCTCTATAGGGTATGATCCCTTGATATTCTTTTAAGTTTACACCTTTAAAATTATTCTCCACTTGGCTCATTTCATTTTTCATCAGATCATATATTTCTGGAATATGTTGCTGATTATTAATCTGATTTCCTACTACCACACCAAAATATAAATCTGTTAATTTTTCAAATACTTCTTGATAAACTTTAAATCTCACGGTTCACTCCCCTAGAATACTTTTCTTTAAAAAAATCCCCAAACCATGCCTTTTTATATTATCTATTATTCCAATTAGTTTATTCCCTGATTGATCTCTTTAAAATAAAAAGTCTCCTTTAAAAGGAGACTTTTTATCGACCGGCATCCCGATCTAAATTAACAAGCTTATCTTATCATTTTATTATAACCCAGAGGAATGATTTGTCAATAGCTTTAAAACTCTTTTTTCTTGAAGTGTGACAAAGA
>JADBKX010000016.1:0-22544 GCA_014894735.1 Candidatus Sediminicultor sextus
AATCAATCCTTTTTTAACCTTGCAGGGATTGCGTATGGTTTATGAGATGAATAAGCCTTAATTTACCAATGTGCCAATTCTCCAATTCGCCAATTAACTAGTCGTTAGTGAATAGTCATTAGTTTCAAAATATAAGTTTTCAGTTTACGGTTATCAGTTTACAGCGAAAAACTTAAAGCGACCTGTCTGCGTGCAACGCACAGGCAGAAAAGTTAAAAACCATAGTTTAAAATTTAAAACTATTTCGAGATACCATTCACGAGATACGAGATACGAATTTCTTTTTGTGTTTTTCTTTTTTTGCTATTTATGCTTTTTCTTATCTCTTTACTATATACTATTCACTAACGACTAACGACTATATAATTTCCATACTAATATTCAACGACTTTACTGAATGGGTGAGGGCGCCAATAGAAATTAAATTTACTCCAGTTTGAGCAATTTTCCGCACTTTTTCCAAAGTAATTCCTCCTGATGCCTCAATTAAGGCTTTACCGTTAACTATTTTTACGGCTTCTTTCATAGTTTCTAAATCCATGTTATCTAACATAATTATATCAACTTGCACCTTTAAAGCTTCTTGAAGTTGAGATAAGTTTTCTACTTCGACTTCAATTTTTACTGTATGGGAGATTTGTTTTCGGACAGAATTTACTGCTGATTTGATTCCTCCTGCTACTGCTATATGATTATCCTTAATTAATACAGCATCATATAATCCGAAGCGGTGATTATATCCTCCTCCCATGCGGACAGCATATTTTTCTAATATTCGTAATCCAGGAGTAGTTTTACGTGTATCAACTATTCGAACCGGGAAATCTTTTACTTCCTGACAGAATTTAGAGGTAAAGGTGGCTATACCGGACATTCGCTGAAGGAAATTTAAGGCAACCCTTTCTCCTTGTAGAATAGTCCGGGCAGGACCGGTAATTTCTGTTAAAATTTCTCCCGGTAAAATTTTATTGCCATCTTTTATTTTAGGTTGGAAGCAAATCTCTGAATCTAATTTTTTAAATACCAGGCAGGTAATATCTAAACCGGCAACTACACCTTCCTCAGAGGTTATAATTATTCCTTTAGCTTTTAAATTGGAAGGAATAATATATTCGGTGGTAATATCTCCGGTTCCAATATCTTCTAATAAAGCCTGTTCTATTATTTTATCTATCAGGATATTTTCTTTTATTGAAAAGTCCATCTTTTAAACACCTCTTTTTAGAATAATTGACCAATTCCCCAACCTACCAATTTAATTAAAAATAATGTAGCAACACGACGTGCTGTGTTGAATTGGATAGACACAATTTATCGTGCCTTTATCCTATTAAATATTCTGACTTCTGAATTCTATTTTATCTGCGAGAGACTATTCACGAGACCTGAAATTGGGTAATTGGCAAATTGGCAAATTAAATGTCAATATACAATATGTTTCTTCCAGTTTATATCATCTCTATCGGGAAAATCCTTGCGGAAATGTGCTCCTCGGCTTTCTTCACGCTGTAAGGCTGAATTAGTAATCAGGTCAGCCAAGATAATAAGATTTGCCAATTCAAAATCCTCATTAGTGTTAAGTTCTGATTTGAATATAAATTTCCATTCGCTAATTTTTTGTCTTGCCTTCTTTAAACCAGAGGAATTTCGAATGATTCCTACTTTATCCCACATAAGTTTTTGTAGTTCTTTTTTTATTTGTTTCGGGTCGAATTCTCGAATTTTTTTTCGTGGAATATTATAAGAAATATTTATTTCTTCGTCTATTTTTTGAGAAAAAAGCGATTTGTCTTCTTTAATTTTCTGGGCGATTCTATTGCCAAAAACCAATCCTTCTAAAAGCGAATTGCTGGCTAAGCGATTGGCTCCATGCACTCCTGTTGAAGAACACTCTCCACAGGCATAAAGATTGGTTAAATTAGTTTGTCCCCAGGTATCGGTTTTTATGCCTCCCATAGTATAATGGGCCGCTGGAGCTACCGGGATATATTCTTTCTCAGGGTTAATGCCCAGCGAAATACAGTTTTTATAAATAGTGGGAAAGCGTTGGGAAAATTTATCTTTTATCTTGACAGCATCTAAATAAACATAATCACTTTTAGTTTTTTTCATTTGCTCAGTAATTGCCCGGGTAACTATATCTCTGGGAGCTAATTCAGCCAGAGGATGATAAAAGTGCATAAATGGCTCACCTTTAATATTTTTTAAAATAGCACCTTCACCGCGAACGGCTTCAGAAATAAGAAATTTAGGACTTCCCTGGTGATAGAGAGCAGTAGGATGGAATTGAATAAATTCTAAATCTGTTACTTTTGCACCTCCCCTATAAGCCATAGCAATTCCATCTCCCGTAGCTACCTCAGGATTAGTGGTATTGAAAAAAAGTTGCCCCGCTCCGCCACTGGCTAAAATAGTTGCTCTTGCTAAATAGGCGATAATCTCATTAGTATGACTATCTAAAGCAAGTAGTCCGTAACAAGTAGCATGCTCGGTTAAAATATCTATTACTAAAATATTCTCTTTAATTTTTATTTCGTTTTCATTAATAACCTTTTCCGATAAAGATCTTTCTATCTCTGCCCCGGTGGCATCCCCTTGAGCACGCAAGATCCGGGGTCTTTGATGAGCTGCTTCTAAAGCAGTTTTATATTTTCCTTCAATTTTGTCAAATTTAGTTCCCAGTTCTATTAGTTCTTCAACACATTTCGGCCCCTCTGTCACTAAAACTTCTACAGCTTCGGGGTCGCAAAAATTTGCTCCAGCTTTTAGGGTATCTTCCATATGCAAGTAGGGTGAATCCTTATCTCCTAAAGCTACCGCTATACCTCCCTGAGCATATTCCGTATTGCTTTCTTTTAATTTACTTTTAGTAAGTAGAACAACTTTTCCTTTATCGTAAATTTTAAGTGAAGTATATAGGCCAGCTATTCCGGAGCCTACAATCAAAAAATCTGTATAAATTTTTTTAATTTGGGATAGGTCAAAATTAATTAAATAACGTGGGAGCATTTGCGGTAACATTTATTGTTTTCCTTTCAGAAAAATATTATTTAAAACATTTAAATTATTAACCAACTAACTAGGTGATTTCTATCATTCGATTTAATGCTTTTAAAGATTTTTTGCTTATCTCCTCTGGTACTGTAATTCGAGGTTCTAAGTTTTGTAGAGAATAGAGAACTTTTTCTAAAGTGATAAGTTTCATATTCCGACAGATCATATCTTCAGAGGCTGGGAAAAATTTTTTATTTGGGTTATTCTTTTTTAAAGGGTGGAATATTCCCAGTTCTGTACCGATGATATATTCTTTAGCCGGATTGTTGCTGGCAAACTCAATAATTCCTCTGGTACTGCCAATATAATCAGCTAAATCACATACTTCAGGGCGGCATTCAGGATGTACTAAAAGTAAAGCTTGAGGATGAAGTTTTTTAGCTTTAATTACATCTTCTCTGGTTAAGAGATAATGAGTAGGGCAGAAACCAGGCCAGGGGATGATTTCTCGTTTTGCTTTCTTTGCAGTAAAGTCAGCTAAATTCATATCGGGAAGAAATAAAATTTCTTTTTCAGCAGGAATTGACTGAGCAATTTGAACAGCATTGGCAGAAGTACAACAGTAGTCACTTAAAGATTTTACAACTGCCGATGAATTTACATATGAAATTACTACTGCCTCGGGTAGTTCTTTTATTTTACTTTTTACTTTCTCGGCTGGTGCCATATCAGCCAGAGGACATCCGGCGTTAATTTCAGGAAGCAGAACAATTTTTTCTGGAGAGAGAATAGATGCGGTTTCAGCCATAAACTGAACTCCGCAAAATACGATAACTTTTGCTTGAGTCTTAGCTGCTTGCTGGCTGAGGAAGAGTGAATCACCTGTAAAATCAGCAATATCTTGAACTTCGCCGGGTTGATAAACATGAGCTAAAATTACTGCTTCTCTCTTTTTCTTCCAGGCCAATATCTCTTTAACTAAATTTTTTTTCGGGGGGTTATCAGTTGTATTATTCATTTTTACTCCCAATTAATACAATATAATTTTTTTAATAAACTATTTGGTTTTTTATTATTTTATTCAAGGGCGTTTTTTATTATACCACAAAAGAAAATTAGATATAAAATTTTTTATTGTAGTATATTTTATAAAAAAATAAAGGGGAGAAAAAAAGTATCGAGTATAGTGTATCGATTATTGAGTAAAGAAAAAGTAAAGGCTCAAGGAAGAATGATACGAATACAGATACGGATACATTAATTGACAAGGATATTGAAGAGGGGTAATATTATAAAAATAGCATAGAGTGGGTGGCGTAATTAGTTACTTAGTTAGTTAATTGGTTAGTTGGTTCTCTATCTCTTCGATTGTTTTCAACTAATTAACCAATAAACTAACTAAGTATCTAATTAAATACTAGGGACTATTCACTAACGACTAACGACTAGTTTGAAAGGTGGAAAAATTATGGAAAAAGAAAGATTTTTAAACTTTGAAGGTTTAACCTTCGACGATATTTTGTTAGTTCCCGAAAAGTCAGCTATTCTTCCTAAAGAAGTTGATATCTCCACAAAATTTAGCAGAAATATCGATATAAACATCCCTTTGGTTAGCGCTGCTATGGATACAGTCACCGAATCGAGGTTAGCCATTGCCATTGCCCGGGAAGGCGGTATTGGTATTATTCATAAAAATATGTCCATAGAAGAACAGGCTGAAGAAGTAGATAGGGTTAAGAGGTCAGAGAGCGGAGTAATTGTAGATCCCATTTCTCTTTCGCCAGAGAAAAGCGTGGGAGAAGCAATTGAGCTGATGGTCAAATATCATATTTCTGGGATTCCTATTGTAAATAAAGAAAAAAGATTAGTGGGAATTTTAACTAACCGGGATATCAGATTTTTAGAAGAAGGAGACAAGGGATTAAAAATAGCAGAAATAATGACTAAAGAAAATCTGATAACTGCCCCACTGGGCACCACCCTTGAAGAGGCCAAAAGAATATTACATAAAAACAGAATTGAGAAATTGCCAATAGTAAATAAAAATATCATTTTGAAAGGACTTATTACTATTAAGGATATTGAAAAAGTCAAGAAATTTCCCAATGCTTGTAAGGACGCTAAGGGAAGGCTCAGAGTGGGCGCTGCCGTAGGTGTATCTCGAGATACAATAGAGAGAGTAGAAGCTTTAGTTAATGCCAAAGTAGATGTTATAGTAGTCGATACAGCTCACGGATATTCTACCCGGGTTATCGAAGTTATAAAAGAGATAAAACGGAATTTTGATATAGAGTTAGTAGGCGGTAATGTAGCAACTTTTGAGGGAGCAGAAAGCTTGATAAAAGCCGGGATCGATGCTTTAAAAGTAGGGATTGGACCAGGTTCTATCTGTACTACCAGAGTGGTTGCCGGTGTAGGAGTGCCCCAGATCTCAGCAATTCAAGAATGCAAAAGGGCAGCCAAAAAATACCACATTCCTCTTATTGCCGATGGAGGTATAAAATACTCCGGTGATATAACTAAAGCTTTGGCGGTGGGTGCTGATTCGGCAATGATCGGGAGTCTGTTTGCCGGGACAGAAGAAAGTCCGGGAGAAGTAGTGCTTTACAAAGGGAGAAGCTACAAGGAATATCGAGGGATGGGTTCGATCGGAGCAATGAAGAAGGGCAGTAAAGATAGATATTTTCAGGAAGAGGTAGAAGACGATAAATTGGTTCCCGAAGGAATTGAAGGAAGAGTTTCTTATAAAGGACCACTTTCTGCTTGTGTGTATCAGCTATTAGGTGGAGTACGTTCAGGAATGGGTTATTGTGGAGTGAAAAACATTAAAGAATTACAGGAAAAAACTAAATTTATTCAGATTACCTCTGCTAGTTTAAGAGAGAGTCACCCCCATGACATAATTATTACCAAAGAGGCGCCTAATTATGGGATAGAATAGGAATAGTATAGTTACTTTACTTTGGAGAATGGGTATATGGAAAAGGAAGAATATAAAATTAATTTTGAGAAAGCTGAAGGTTATCTAAAAAAAGGTAATTTTAATCAAGCCATCAAAGAGTTTGAAATGGTTTTAGAAAAATGGCCGGATGATCCCAGATGTTATAACAAATTAGGAGTGTGTTATGCCAGCTTAAGAGATTTTATTAAAGCAAAATCGTATCTTGAAAAAGCCTTATCTTTAAATCTAAAATATCCTGAACCTTATAATAATTTAGGAAATATTTGCTTAGAAGAAAAAGAATATGAAAAGTCAATTGAGTTATATAAAAAAGCCATAGAGTTAAATCCTGATTATGCCGCTGCTCATAGTAATTTGGGTTTAGCCTACAAAAGAACAAAAAGAATTAACGAAGCGGTAAAACATTTTAAAAGAGTTGCTGAAATTGATAGGAAAGCCCCCATATCAGAAATCAAGAAAATCAGGATGAAAACAAAAACTAAAAACAATATCATTATCTTTATATTCATTTTAGCAGGTTTGATTATTTTATGGTTTTTACTAGAAAAAATAAATTGACCGAGTAATATTTAATTTATATATCATGAAAGTAGGTGAAAGTAAATTTGGCGGAAGCTAATACGCACTTAACCAAAGCAAAACAGATACACCAGAAGGCGATAGTATGTGATGGGCATTGCGATACTATTTTAAAGGTTATGAACCATAAAAGAACCTTAGAAAAAAAATCAACTACCGGTCATCTGGATATCCCCAGAATGAAAGAGGGAGGAATTGATGTCCAGTTTTTTGCTGTTTTTATAGAAGACATTTATAAACCGGATAGGTCATTAAAAAGAACTTTACAATTAATCGATTGCTTTTATAAGGAAATAGAGAAAAATCTGAATGATATATCACTGGTTATTAATTATAATCAGATAAAGGAAGTAAATAGAGCAGGGAAGATTGCGGCTATTCTTTCCATTGAAGGAGGAGAGGCTTTAGAAGGTGATTTAGGAGTATTGAGAGTATTGCATAGATTAGGAGTCAGCCTCTTAACTCTCACCTGGAATCAAAGAAATCAGATTGCGGACGGAATTGGTGAATCCCGAACTGGCAGTGGTTTAACCGAATTTGGCTTAAAAGTTATAGATGAGATGAATGACCTGAGGATGTTAATTGATGTGTCTCACCTTTCAGAGACTGGTTTTTGGGATGTGATTAAAAGAAGTAAGACTCCCATTGTTGCCTCTCATTCTAATTGTTATGCTTTATGTCCTCATCTTCGAAATTTAAAAGATGAGCAAATTAAAGTTTTAGCTGACAAGGGTGGGGTAATAGGGATAACCTTTGTACCTAATTTTTTAACTCAAGAAAAAAGAAAAACTACCGTAAAAGATGTAGTAAAACATATTGATTATTTGGTAGAAAAAGTGGGAGTAGATTGTATAGGATTAGGCTCTGATTTTGATGGCACAGGTGATCTCCCTTTGGGCTTGGAGGGAGTTGATAAACTTCCTAATCTCACTGAAGAGTTATTTGATCGAGGTTACAAAGAGAGAGAAATTGAAAAAATATTAGGAGGTAATTTTTTAAGAGTGTTTAAAGAAGTTGTAGGATAATAATATTATTCTAACTTTAGCAAAGTAAAAGGAGCATTTATGAAATACTTAAGATTTTATCAAAATGGAAATATAAGATACGGATTACTTGAGAAAGGAAATATAATTAGAGAAGTAGTTGGTGATATTTTTAATAATTATAAAACTATAGAAAAGGAATATTCTTTATCAGAAATAACATTTTTACCTCCCTGTATACCAACTAAAATAATAGCTGTGGGATTAAATTATTTTGACCATGCAAATGAATTTCAGATGAAAATTCCCGACGAACCGTTGATATTTATGAAACCCCCGAGTACACTTATTGCTCATAACGATAATATAATTTATCCTAAGATGAGCAAGCAATTAGATTATGAAGCAGAATTAGCAGTGATTATTAAAAATAGAATTAAAAATATTGAACCCGAAAATGTTTTTAAAAATATTCTGGGATATACTTGTTTTAATGACGTAACTGCCCGAGATTTACAAAAGAAAGATGAACAATGGACCAGAGCTAAATCGTTTGATACCTTTGCGCCAATTGGACCTTTTATTTCTACTGAGTTAAATCCTGATAATCTTCAAATAAAACTTTATAAGAATGGTCGACGAATGCAGAATTCTTCCACCGGTAATATGATTTTTAAAGTTGATAAGATAGTCAGTTTTATTTCTAAAATAATGACCCTATTTCCAGGGGATATAATTGCTACCGGAACTCCTTCTGGAGTTGGACAATTAGAAGCGGGGGATATAGTAGAGGTGGAGATTGAGGGGATTGGAATTTTAAAGAACAAAGTATTTTTAGAAAAAGAGTGATTAAAAACTTTGATATATGTTATTTACTTAAGAAGATACATTAAAGATATAAATGCAAAAAATAATTAATTTAATAAATAATAATTACAGTATGCAATGGAGGTGAGCCGAATACAAGACATATAGAATATTTAGCAAGAGTAGGTGACCTGCGTTAAGTGTTAGAGAATGGGACGTTGTCTCTAAACGAAAGGATTAAAGGTTTCTATTGGGAAATTCTTTAATCCTGCGGTAGGTCATCGCGTCCGCTGCTACATCGAAAATGCCTTTTACCAAGACTCTTCTTGATGTAGCAGATATAAAGCTATATCTATTATTATAATGCTATATCAAGGAGGGAAAGATAAAAAATGAAAATATCATCCCATAAAATTACTACTATGGGTCTTCTAATTGCTTTAAGCATAATTTTAACTCGGGTAGCCAGTTTACGTATTGCTATCGGAGGAGTAGAGGGAATCAGGATCGGTCTGGGGAAATTACCTATAATCTTAGGAGGTATTATATTTGGTCCATTAGCCGGAGGGTTAATCGGAGCCTTTTCTGACCTGTTGGGATATTTCATCAATCCTATTGGTGCCTATATGCCTCACTTTACTCTAACTTCTGCTTTGACCGGAATAATACCTGCGGCTATCTTGATTTTAATGAAAAAAAATGAACCTAATGTTTTTAATTTAGGAATAGCTATTACCGTAGGGCAGGTGATAACTTCTATTATTTTGATACCGTATTTTTTAAATATTTTATTCGGGCTTCCCTGGAAAGTATTAATACCCCCGCGAATAGTGGCAGAGCCCATTCAAATATTTATCTATACCTATACCATAAATATAATTTTAAAGAGAAATATTTTAATTACCAGATCACATAAGATTTAGGATTTACTAATTTAATCAATATTATCTTTAGCCATTATAGCTAAAGAAGAACGAGAGGAGACTTACAATTTCAAAAAATATAAACCATAAAAATATAAATTTAAAAAACAAAACTATGAAAGCAGCTGTATTTTATGCACCTGGCCAGGTAAGATTAGAAGAAATTAATATTCCCGATATCGATCCAGACGAAGTTTTAGTAAAAGTGAGAGTTGCACTTACCTGCGGAACAGATCGTAAAACCTACTTGAGAGGACATCATTTATTTAATCCGCCTTTTGTTTTTGGACATGAGTTTTCCGGTGATATAGTAGAAGTAGGCAGTAAGGTTAAAAAATTTAAACCGGGAATGAGAGTAGTAGGCGCTAATTCTGCCCCTTGTAATTCCTGTTTTTACTGCAAAAATGGTGAACATAGTTTGTGTGATAGTTTATTTATTCAATTAAGCGGTGCTTTTGCAGAGTATATAAAAATTCCCGGAATAATTGTTTCTCAAAATTTATTGGTATTTCCCGAGACAGTAAGCTATAAAGAAGCAGCACTCTTAGAACCCCTTTCTTGTGTGGTTCATGGAGTTGAAGAATCGAAAATAAAATTAGGTAACACAGTGGTTATAAACGGAGCAGGTCCGATAGGTTTAATTTTCTTGCAAGTAGTTAAATTAAAAGGAGCAAGAGTTATTATAACCGATACACTCGAGGAGAGATTAAAATTAGCTATAAAATTGGGGGCCTATAAGGCGATAAATGTTGCTAAAGTACAGAATCCTGTTGAAGAAGTGAAAAAATTTACTGAAGATAAGAGAGGAGCAGATGTAGCCATTGAAGCAGTCGGGTTACCAGAAGTTTGGGAACAGACTATATCGATGGTAAGAAAGGGTGGAACGGTGAATCTTTTTGGGGGATGTGAAAGAGGAACGAAAGTTTCTATTGATACCAGTTTAATTCACTATTCCCAAATAAACATAAAGGGAGTTTTTCACCATACGCCCGGACATGTTAAAAGAGCATTAAATTTAATTTGTAATAAGGCGATTGATATCGATTCGCTAATTACTGACGAGTTTCCCCTTAGCGAAATATCTAGCGTAATAGAGATGATGTTGGCCCATAAAGGCATTAAAATAGCGGTGATACCTTGATTCGTATATCGTATCGCATTTCACATAAAAAATAAGCAGGATTGGCGATCTTGCAAATGGAGTAAAAAGAAGAGATGAAAGCTTTAGTTAAATACGGAAAAGGTGAAAATGATATAGAATTAAGGGAAATTCCCGAACCTATTCCTCAAGCGAATGAAGTAAAAGTGAAAGTGGAGGCTACGGGAATCTGTGGAACTGATCTTTATGGTTATTCAGCTCTAAAACCTCCGGTGGTATTAGGACATGAAACTGCTGGGGTTGTGGTAGAGGTAGGGGAAGAAGTAAAGGATATAAAAGCAGGGGACAGAGTGACTACTGAAACTACTGCCTATATCTGTGGCCAATGTAAATTTTGCCAGAGCAAAGATTATAATTTATGCATTTATCGTAAAGGGTTGGGATCCGCTGTTAACGGGGCTTTTGCTGAATATTTTGTGATAAGAAAAGAAAGCATCCACCAAATTCCTCCTCATATTGATTTTAATTCTGCTTCTCTTTTTGAACCTTTATCTTGCGCTGCCCATGCAGTAATGGAACAAGCTAATTTATTACCCCATGAAATAGTATTGGTATTAGGACCGGGACCTCTGGGGTTGTTAACTGCTCAAATTGCTAAGTCTTTAGGAGCAAAAGTAATTCTTTGTGGAATTGAAGGTGATGAAAAAAGATTATCTACAGCAGAAAAAATTGGAATTAATCAAATATTTAATATAAAAAAGAAGGATATTAAGAACTATTTGTCGAAATTAACAGTAGGGTATGGCGTAGATGTGGTTTTTGAATGTTCCGGTTCTGTTGAAGCCGTGGAGTATGGATTAAATTTTATAAGGAAAGGGGGTAGATATATTCAGGAAGGAATTATTCACCAACCGATTCAACTTAGATTTGATCAAATCTTATTTGACAAAGAGCTGAGTATTATTGGTTCTCGTACTCAGAAACCTTCTTCCTGGGATAAGGCAATAAATCTGGTAAACGAAGGGAAGGTAAATTTAAAAGAATTGGTTAGTGATGTACTTCCCTTAAGTAATTGGAAAGAAGGTTTTAGGCGAGCAAAGAAAAAAAGTTCTATTAAAATAGTTCTTCAGCCGGATAAGTAATATTAAAAAATTTCAAGTAAATTTTTAATATCCTGATAGGTTACGAGATTATCGGTTAGTATCGCTTTTCCATTTAGTTGTTAGTCGTTAGTGAATAACCGCTAGTATTTAGTTATATAGTTAGCTAGTTTATTGGTTAATTAGTTGAAAACAATCGAAGAGATAGAGAACAAATTAACCAGCTAACTAAGTAACTAGCTAACGAATCAAGATACAATATAATTAGAAGGGGGAAGAAAAAATGATAGAATTTAATCTCGAAAAAGGTTTAAAAGGAATAGCTCAAATGACGGTGAATGAGGAAAATTCAGCAGAGAGATTTGCTAAACCTATGCCACCTGCCTTTGCCACTCCCATGTTAGTTTCCTTAATGGATTTAGCTGCCATAAATACGGTGAAAAAAAATCTTCCGGAGGGTTATATTTCAGTTGCTACTAAAATATCGATTACTCATTTAGCTGCTACTCCTCTGGGTATGACGGTTACTGCCGATGCGACCTTAATTGATATTTTTCAAAATCGATTAACCTTTCAGGTAGATGCTTTTGATGAGGTGGAGAAGATAGGAGAAGGGACTGTAGAAAGATATATTATAGATGTAGGCAAATTTACCCAAAAAATGCTGGAAAGAAAAAAAACACGAGAGGTTGATTTTTAATTGATTAAAAAAGCTTTATTAATCATTGACAGGTGTGAGCGTAAGCCTTGCTTATTTGATGCTCACTTGGCAGGGTAAACTACAGCAGGATCAAATGGCTTTGTAGATATGGATTGGAGTTTAAAGTAGTGGCAAAAGAAAAATTAAAAGTAGGATTAGCTTTGGGAGGGGGTGGAGCCCGAGGTCTCGCCCACATAGGAGTATTAAAAGTTTTAGAAAAGGAAAATATTCCTATTGATTTCATTACTGGTACCTCAATGGGGGCTATTATAGGAGCAGTCTATGCCCTAACAAAAGATATTTCTGCTATAGAAAAAATTACCGAGAAATATTCTAAAATTAGTGAATTTAATATAGACTTGTCTTTTAGCGAAAAAGAAAGAAAAGATAAGCCTTTCTTTTTGAAAAAAATGTCTGATTTCTTGAAAAAAGGTTATATTCTCAATCTTGAACTCACAAAAAAATATATAAATGATGGGGAAGGACTAAGAAGGGTTATTTCGGAATTAGTGAATAATAAAACCTTCGAAGACACCCTGATCCCCTTTGCTGTAACGGCTGCGGATTTAGTAAAGGGAGAAAAAATAATTATAAGAAGAGGAAAATTGTTTGATGCACTTTTAGCCAGTGCTTCTATTCCGGGAATGTTTCCTCCGCTAATATTGGATAAGAAAATTTTAGTTGATGGGGGGATAGTCGATGTAGTGCCGATAGAGGCAGCTCAATCGTTAGGAGCTAATTTTGTTATCGCGGTTAGTGTGAGCCAAACTATTAAAAAGAGGGATGATTTTAATAATGCCGTAGAAATTCTTTTTCGATCTGATTCTATTACATCTTCCGAATTAAGAAAATTACAATTATCTTTTGCTGATGTAGTAATTACCCCTAAAGTAGGACGTTTTCATTGGTCTGATTTTTCTAAAGCTGAACAATGTGTTCGAGAAGGTGAGATAGCTGCTCAAAATAATATTTTAAAATTAAAGAAAAAATTGAAGAAAGTAAAACCAAACTGGTGGGAAAGATTATTTTACTGAAGTTTCTTTATCTTTCTTTTCTTCGATCTTAGAGTCTGGCTTTTTGGAAATTTCTTTCTTTTCTTGCCCTTCTATTGAGGAAGCGGCTAATCCTTTCTTTTCCGATTGATAACTACTATTTCGATTATCTGTACTATAATATCCCTTACCCTTTAATATAAAGTTCGCATTTTTGCTTATTAATCTATAGACCTCTCCATCACAGTTTTTGCAATTTTTAATGGGGTCTGCTGTAATGGATTGGAATTTTTCAAAAGTATTCCCACATTTTTTACATTTATACTCATAAGTTGGCATAATTAGGTTCCCCTTTTAAATTTCTAATTGTATATTTTATATCAGTTTACATTTTTGTCAAGATTTTTCTTCCGCTTGTTTCCCATTCTTGCGAAAACAGGTAATAGGAATCTATTTCCTTTATGTTATTACGACAAAACAATCTTTTATTTTCTTAATTAATAAAAAAGGAAAAGATGGAAGCCCGGGGGTAGAAAAAGTAATAAAAAAATATTATTATAAAAAAGGGTTTTTTAAAATTATCTAGAATATTAATGATAAGTTCATTTTTTTTACAAAGTGTTTTTATTCTATTTAAGCATCTCTACTTAAATAATTTAATATAAAAGCAGTAGTATAATTTAAATAAAATAAATCAAAAAGGAGAAGTGATTATGAGTAACAAATTTAAAGTTTTAGATCTGATGGTAACCCTATTTTTATTGTTTGCTTTTTTATTTGATTTTGCCTATGGAAATCCCTTATTGGAGGTAATTCCAGAAAAGGTTATCGGGGTTTTGGAAATAAAAGATACAGAATTAATAAAAAGTCTGTCTGAATTAGATATAGCGAGCTTTGCGCCAGAAGGAGAAGAAAGTAGCGAAATGCAAGATGTTAGAACGACCAGAGAAGAGATAAAAGAAGAACTGGGATTTGATGTCTTAGATCCGTTATTTTTAGATAATATCTTTTCTAGTGGTGCAATTTTCTCTTGTTTGGGTGTTTCTGTAGGAGGAGTTCCTGAAGTGTTGCTTGCTTTATCTCCTTCTGATAGTTGTGCCTTTACTAAATTTGTGGGAGCCATTGAGGCGAAAAATGATTTAGAAGAAGAAGTGTCAAATTATAAAGGTATTGACATAGTAAACATAATTCTCCCTGAAGAGGTAGATTTAGAACCTATAAAGTCCATTTCTTACGCTTTTTTAGGGGATACCTTAGTGATTGGAGGGAATTTATCACCGGTTAAAAAGGCTATAGAAGTATTTCAAGGAGATAGTAATTCCCTTCTTGAAAATTCAGAATATAAAGAACAAAAAGTGAAAACCGGCGAGAAAGTACAACCTTCAAGTTTCTTTTTCTGTTTGTTTGGTCAAGAGTTGTACCAGGTATTAGACGAATTAGTTGAAGTAGCTGAAGAAGAAGAATTAGCTAAAACTTTAAAGGATTCTCGGGATTCTTTAGTGGATATGGGCACTATAAGTGGAGTGGGGGGCTATCAAGAAAAACAGTTTAAAGCCTATATGATTGCTCAAATAGCGGAAAAATATTTTGATGTACTTAAAGAAGCAGATATATGCAATCTACAGTCACTTTCCATGTTTCCTAAAAATACATTCTTCTATCTTGGTAGTGTATTACCTCTTACCTGGGAAGAGATAAAGGAAGATTATATAAGCGAGGATCTTCAACTCAATTTAGAAAAAAATGTACAACAAGTTCAGGAAAAAAGTGGAGTTGATATCGAAAAAACTATTTATTCCTGGCCGGCAAAAGAATTTAGTTTAGGACTTTTTGATACTTCCGCAATTTCCCCTAAAGTGGGGCTGATAGCCGGATATTCTTCAGAAGAAAAACTTATTCAGAACCTTTATCCCGTATTAGAAAACTTTGCTCCTATGATGGGTGGGGTATTAGTAGATAATCAATATGAGGGAATAAATTACAAAAGTTTACCTAACCCAATATTCCCCTTGGGATATGGAATTGTAGGAGATAGATTTGTTTTGTCCAGCGGTATAGCAAATATTATAGATGTTCAAAAAGGAGATATAGCCACTTTGGATAAGCTGGAACCTATAAAATATATGCTTTCTTTTCCTAAGGTTTTTTCTCTATTCTATGTAGATATGAATTCTGTGAGTGAAATTGTAGGTAGATTTTTGCCAATGGCGGTACAAGAGATACCGGAGGGAGTAGAAGAGACCGAAGGGGCAAAGAGAAAAAGATCTTTAGATGCTCTATTAGAAGGTTTAAATAGCCTTGAAAATATTTTATTCTGGGCAGGTATTGAAGAAGATTATTCTTATTCCTGGTTAGAGATTAATTATAAATAAAAATAGGAATAAGGTAGGGAATAACCTGGATTTTGTTAGTGTAAACTCTTTGGGTGTAGTTTTCTTTGGTGCAAAATAAAGCATTCGTTTTTTACTGTGGCAAGGTTAATTATTGTGTTTATTGGGAAAGTCTACACTTTAATTCTTGATATTTTAACTTCTCTTTGATATATTAATGTGCATCGTATCCTAATTCTGGCTTTAGTGGTTTTTGCTGGGGCTCAAGTCGGTTCTCGGATATCTATAAAAGTAGATAAAATTTTATTAAAAAAAATTTATGCTATAGTTCTTTTCTAATCTCTGCCTGGATGATAGTGAATGTGGTAAAATAATTAATAAAAAGAGGTAATAGTTGATGAGAGTTATTGGTATAACAGGATATAAGAAAAGTGGAAAAACTACTTTGACACTAAAACTATCCAATGAATTAATTAAAAGAGGCTATAAAGTAGCAGTAGTAAAACATGTTAACGAAGACCTTGATCTAGTCAATTCGGATACTTCAAAATACAAAGAAGTTCTAACCCAGGTTGCAGCAATTACCCCTAAAGAAGTAGTATTTTTTTTAAAAAATAAAAAGAGTTTAGAAGAGATTATAAAATATTTTAAAGCTGACATTATATTGATAGAGGGTTTTAAAAGGGAAAAAACTTTTCCCAAAATTGTGTGCTTAAGAGAGGAAAGTGAAAAGGCTGAATTGTTTGATGGATTACAGCTTTGTACGGCTGGTTTTGTTTCTAAGGAGGCAAACGAGAAACTTTGCGACTTTGATATTTTAAAAGATGAAGATATAAAAAAGATAGCCAATATAGTGATTGAAAAATCTTTTAAATTACCTAACTTGAATTGTGGGGAATGTGGGTATCAAGATTGTTATGGTTTAGCTCGGGAGATTGTTAAAGGAAATAAAACTCTCGATGATTGTCCTTCTTTGGAACCTTCAACTTTGGTGAAAGTAGATGGGAAGATAATTTCGGTGAAACCCTTTGTAGCGAAAATTATAAAAAACACTATTACCGGACTTTTGTCTTCATTAAAGGGCTTTATCAAGGGGGATATTGAGATAAAGATAAAACAAAAATATAAATAGCATATAGGAAAACAGTATATAGTATCGAGTATATAGTGTAGAAAAGAAAAGAAAGGCAAGAAGAAAATAGCGGGTAGCATATGGAATTAGTTAGCTAGTTGCTTGGTTAACTGGTTAATTAGTTTGGAAAGCTAAAACAAAAAGCGAAAAAAAATTCGTATCTCGTAATGACACAAAGAAAGACAGGACAGCATCTCGCCTGTCCTGTTTTGACGACTATTCACTAACGACTATTTAATAATTTCATGGAGGTAACTCATATATGTCAGTAGTATCGATTGAACCAAAGACAACTAGCAAAAAAGAGACAAAAGAAGAAATAATCTATGATGCCATAATAATCGGAGGTGGACCTGCTGGCTTGACCGCAGGTATCTATCTTAGTCGAGCAAGAATGAATACTTTATTGATTGAAAAAGCTCTCCCTGGAGGGCAGGCAGCACTCACAGAAATTATAGAGAATTATCCCGGATTTCCTGAGGGGATAGATGGCCCAGAATTAATGCAAAAAATGGAAAAACAGGCTGTCCGATTTGGCTTAAAAATAGAATATGGGGAAGCAGCAGAAGTTAGAATAAAAGAAGGTAAAGAAGATAAGGTAAAAATAGTAAAAATTAATAATCAAGAATATAATACTTTAGCTATTATTCTGGCTTCTGGAGCAGAAGCGAGTAAATTGGGTATCCCCGGAGAAGAAGAATTAAGGGGGAGAGGAGTCTCTTATTGTGCCACCTGTGATGCCCCATTTTTTAAGGACCAAAAGATAGTAGTGATTGGAGGAGGAGATACAGCAATTGAAGAAGCTTTATATTTAACTAAGTTTGTTCGAGAAGTAACTATTATTCACCGTCGTGATAGATTAAGAGCAACTAAGATATTACAGGAAAGAGTTGTTGCTAATAATAAAATAAATTTTGCCTGGGATTCAGTGGTAACAAAAATATTAGACAAGGAAAAAGTAGAAGGTGTTTTGATTCAAAATAAAAAAACAGGCGAAGAAAAGGAAATCTTCTGTCAGGGTGTTTTTATTTTTGTGGGGAATATTCCCAATTCAAAATTTTTAAAAGAGTTAGTGAAATTAGACAAAAGGGGCTATATTTTGACTGATGATAATATGATGACCTCACAAGAAGGTATCTACGCCTGTGGAGATGTTAGAAAAAAAATCTTAAGACAGGTAGTTACTGCTTGTGGAGAAGGAGCTACCGCTGCCTTCGCCGCCCAAAAATATATTGAAGAATTAAAAGGGGTTTCCTATAAATAGAAGAAGAGAGGACAAAAAATGAATTTTGGAATATCAACTATGCCGCTTGAGGATTATCAGTTAGAATCAAAATTGCCTCTACTTAAAGAGGCAGGAATAAGATATATTGAAGTAAAACCAAAAGAAGGACATTTCGATTATCATGATCCCAAACATCTGGATGAGATGTCTAAAGAATTTAAAAAAAATGAGATAGAAGTAATATCAATGCATATGCCTACTAATGGTGTAGATATTTCCCTGATTGAGGAATATGATCGGGTATGGTCTGTCCGGGAAGTGGAAAAAACAGCCCTTGCTTTACTGAGATTGGGAGGAGAGATTTTAGTAGTTCATCCGGGAAGTGAAATTGAAGATGAGAAAATGAGAAAAGCGTGTCGAGAAAAGAGTGAGCAAAGCTTAGAGGAAATATTAAAATTTTGTGAACATTGGGGGATTAAAATTGCCTTAGAGAATACTTTACCCGGAAAGACCGGTGACAGCATACCCGAGATTCTTGAGATAGTAAGAAATTTTAATTCCAAAAATCTGGGAATTTGCCTGGATACCGGACATTGTAACATAACTTCTTCTCTTTATAATCATAGTGGAGTTGTGGAGTGTTTACCAGATATGAAAAATTATTTATGTCACTTACATATTCATGATAATTTCGGAAAGAGTGATGACCATTCTCAGCCTTTTGAAGGTAACATAGATTGGAAAGGATTTATCAAGGGCTTAAAAGAAATTAATTACCAAGGGGTATTTATGTTTGAATTAAGAAAAAAAACAAATAATGAAGAAATGCTTCGAACGATTAAAGAATCATATTGTAATTTAATTGCATAGGAATTTCCCTTTTTTGTAAATTTCAATTCTTATCTCGTGCAAACTAGCGTATAGCGTATACATTTGGGTTATATAGTTAGGTTTCATACCGAAAACTAAGAATTGAAAACTGTATTTAAAACTAACGACTATTCACTATTCACTTACGACTAATTTAATATCAGGGAGTTAAAAATGACTGATAAAAAAGGACATCTTTATTGGTTGCGAAGAAAATTGCCCGACCAAAAAGTTTTAGAGCGGATGGATTCATTATTAAAAGAGCTAAATTTACATACAGTTTGTGATAGTGCCCGGTGCCCTAATCGAGGCGAGTGTTTTAAAAAAAGAACTGCTACTTTTATGATATTGGGAAATATCTGTACGCGAAACTGTAAGTTTTGTGCTGTAGAAAAAGGGAAACCTCTACCCTTAGACCCGGAGGAACCTCATCATATTGCACAAGCTGCCAAACATTTAAATCTTAAACATGTAGTGGTTACTTCGGTAACCAGAGACGATCTGCCGGATGGCGGAGCAAAACACTTTGCCCGAACAATTATAGAGGTAAAAAAAATACTTCCTGAAAGCACCATAGAGGTATTAGTTCCTGATTTTGAGGGCTCCTGGGAAGCACTCCAAAAGGTAATAGATGCCCATCCGGAAGTTATAAATCATAATATTGAAACGATTGCCCGTCTCTATCAATTGGTAAGACCAAAAGCAGTTTATATGCGTTCATTAGAACTATTAAGACAGGTTAAGATTCGGGGTAAAAATATTATTTCTAAATCGGGGATCATGGTAGGCTTAGGAGAAGAAAAAGAAGAAGTTATTAAAGTGATGAAAGATTTACGAAAAGTGGATTGTGACATTTTCACTATAGGTCAATACTTAAAACCATCTCCTCACCATTTAAAGGTCAGCGATTATATTCATCCTGATAAATTTGAAGAATACCAAAATATAGGAATGTCTTTAGGCTTTAAATATGTAGCCTCAGCCCCTTTAGTGCGCAGTTCCTATCATGCCGGTGAAATATTAAACAAAATATAATTTAATTTTAAATTCGTGAGTTAATTTCTTTGATATATTTATATATATCTGATAGAATTAAAGTCAATAAAGCAAATATAATAAAATTAATTGACCAAAGATAAGGAGGATAGGTTTTTATGACCAAATATGATATTAATAAAGTAAAAAATATTGCCTTGGTAGGCCATGGTGACTCTGGAAAAACCTCACTTACCGAGGCTTTACTTTATGATTCAGGAATGATTACTAGATTGGGAGACATCAAACAGGGTAATACCACTACCGATTATGACCCTAGAGAAATAAAGAAAGAAATAACTATCAACCCATCTTTAGCTTATTTAAATTGGAAGGATTTGATGGTAAATATTATAGATACTCCGGGCTATCTTGATTTTATCACTGATACCAGATTAAGCCTTAAAGTAGTAGATAGTGCGGTAATAGTTGTATGTGCGGTATCAGGAGTAGAAGTGCAGACTGAAAAAGTGTGGAATTTTGCTGATGAATATAAACTACCCCGTGCCATTTTTATAAATAAAATGGATCGGGAAAGAGCTGATTTTTACCGAGTAAAGGATATGATTAATGAAATTTTTGGTTCTTCCGCAATTTCAATACAGTTACCCATTGGTAAGGAAGAAAACTTCCAGGGTATAGTCGATTTAATACAGATGAAAGCCGTGATTTATAAAAAATCAGGAGAGGGTAAACCGGTTTTTGAAGAACAAGAAATTCCCCAGGATATGAAAAAAGAGGCAGAATCCTACAGGAAAGAATTAGTAGAAGCAGTAGCTGAATTTGATGATGAAGTTTTAATGAAGTATTTGGACGGTGAAACTTTGACTAACCAAGAGATTGCTTCTTTGTTAAAACAAGGAATAAAGGAAGGCAAGATTGTTCCTATGCTTTGCGGATCAGCAACCATGAATTTAGGAATAGAGCTTCTTCTTGATTTTATTGGCGAATACCTTCCTTCTCCATCTGAGATGCCTCCCATTGCAGCGAAAAATGTAAAAACGTCTTCTGAAGAATTGATAGAAAATACTGTTGATTCCTCCTTTTCTGCTTTTGTTTTCAAAACTGTAGCCGACCCCTACGTGGGAAATTTAACCTATTTTAGGGTGTATTCAGGGAAATTGCCCGAAGATTCAAATATTTATAATTCCTCAAAAAATGTAGATAATAAAGTAGGAAAGATTTATAAAATGCAGGGTAAGAATCAACATTCTATTCCTGAGGTTTATGCGGGAGATATAGCTGCTGTAGCCAAACTTAAGAATACTGTTACCGGTGATACTTTCTGTGATAAAGATAATCCTGTTTTATTTAAAAAAATAGAATATCCCGAACCAATAATGTTGCTGGCTATCTCTCCTAAAACCAAGGGAGATGAGGATAAATTAAGTACCGCTCTAAGTAAGATAATTGATGAGGACCCTACGATTAAAATTTATCGCGATGAAGATACCGGAGAGAGTATATTGGCTGGCATGGGAGAATCCCACCTGGAAGTAATTATTGATACCATGGGAAGTAAATTTGGAGTAGAGGTTGAAAAGAGTACTCCTAAAGTAGGATATAAAGAAACTATTCGAAAAAAAGTTCAAGTAGAAGGGAAATACAAAAAGCAGTCTGGTGGAAGAGGGCAGTACGGACATTGTTGGTTAGAGCTTGAACCCAAAGGCAGGGGAGAGGGCTTTGAATTTGTAGATAAAATAGTTGGGGGAGTAATTCCGCGTCAGTATCGTCCTGCAGTGGAAAAAGGCGTGGTTGGAGCAATGAAAAAAGGAGTATTGGCAGGATATCCTACCGTAGATATAAAGGCTTCTGTTTATGACGGCAGTTATCACCCGGTAGATTCTTCAGAAATGGCTTTCAAAGTAGCCGGTTCGATGGCTTTTAAGAAAGGAGCAGCAGAAGCTAACCCGGTCTTATTAGAGCCTATTATGGATATAGAAGTAATAGTGCCAAAAGAATATATGGGAGATATCATTGGAGATTTGAATAGTAAAAGAGGGAAAATAATGGGTATGGAAGAATCTTCAAGCGGAAAACAGGCTATTAAAGCTAAAATACCTCAAGCAGAAATTTTTAAATATGCTATCGATTTAAGGTCAATTACTCAAGGTAGAGGAACTTTTAGTTTGAAATTTTCCCATTTTGAAGAGGTGCCTACAAATATTTTACAGGAAATAATTGCTAAAACCAAAGAAGAAGAGGAAGAGAAAAAGTAATTTTTAAAAAATTTAAAATATTTTTTTTAAAAAAAGAAGGATTTTTAAATTAGATATAGAATATATTATATAAAGATAAAATTATCTATCAATTAACACTAAACATTATCATAAAAAAGGAGGTGAAATAATATGGAGTGGTATTGGTGGGCAGCAATTGTTGCAGCAGTAGTGTATTTCTTATTCTATTACGGAGCATAAGCAGTATAGAATTAAAAAATGAATTAATATTCAATTACCAAAAATTGAAAGAAACGTTTCTGTAAGTGCAGGGCAAAGCAAATTGTCCTGCACTTTATTTGTCTTTATTAAAAGGGTGATAGATTTGAAATTAAAAACCAAAAAAAGATATATTTTATTAATTTTGCTTTCTCTTATCTTCTTTGTTAGTCCTTATGAATTAATGGCAGATGAAGAAAACGGGGAAAACAGAATCATTCCTTTAGGAGAAGTAGATTCATTAAGACTGACGATAAGATTTGGAGCAGGAAAGTTGGGCTTAATTTCCGGACAAGAAGATGTATTTGAAGGTAATTTTCAATATGATAAAAGTACTGCAGAATTAGATGTCGAAATCAAGGGAGGCCTCCTAGA
>JADBKX010000016.1:22644-25657 GCA_014894735.1 Candidatus Sediminicultor sextus
AATATGATAAAAGTACTGCAGAATTAGATGTCGAAATCAAGGGAGGCCTCCTAGATGTTGAGGTGATTTCACTAACTAATTGACATTTATTTTTTTTTCAATTATACTAAAAACGAACTGAGAAAGAAAAAGACCGAGCGAAGGATTGAAAGGTATATTCGTAAAAAGAGAATCGGCATCTGGTGAAAGCTGATGAAAAACCTTTAAACTCACCTTCAAGTTTTGTAAGCGAAAAATTAAATCAAAAATATTGATTTAAGTATAATTTACAACGTTGACAAGCGTTAATTGTTTAATAAGAGTAGATAATGTGGGGCTGTAGCGCAGTCGGGAGCGCGCCTCCTTGGCGTGGAGGAGGTCGCGGGTTCGATTCCCGCCAGCTCCACCAAATTATAATGTGTAAAATCTACTGAACAAGGGTGGTACCACGAGAAGAATCTCGTCCCTGGTAATTTTAATTAATTACTTGAGGCGGGATTTTTATTTTTAAGGAGGAATATCCAACAATGGAAGATAGATATAATTTTAGTGAAGTCGAAAAAAAAAGGCGGGAATATTGGGTAAAAAATAATTTTTTTAAATCTTATGTCGATTATAAAAAACCGAAATATTATGTTTTGGAAATGTTTCCCTATCCTTCGGGTGAACCTCATATGGGACACGTTAAAAACTACGTTATCGGTGACGTAGTGGCCAGATACAAACATTCTCAAGGATATAATATCCTGCACCCCATGGGTTGGGATGCCTTTGGTTTACCTGCGGAGAATGCTGCTATAAAAAATAAAATTCATCCTTCGATCTGGACTAAAACCAATATTCAAAAGATGAAAAATACCCTAACTAATATGAGTATCAGTTATGATTGGGATAGAGAAATAGCCACCTGTGATCCGGATTACTACAAGTGGACTCAGTGGATGTTTTTACAGTTATACAAAAAAGGATTAGCTTATAAGAAAAAAGCAGTAGTTAACTGGTGTCCTTCCTGTAATGTAGTATTAGCTAATGAACAAGTAATAGACGGAAAATGTTGGAGATGTGATACTGAAGTTGTTAAAAAAGAGTTGTCCCAATGGTTTTTCAAGATTACCGAATATGCCCAGAGGTTACTCGATGATATAGAATGCTTAGAGGAATGGCCAGAAAAAGTATTAACTATGCAGAGAAATTGGATAGGCAGGAGCGAGGGAGCAAGGATTGAATTTCCCCTAAAAGGGAGTGATAAAACTATTCCGGTTTTTACTACCCGACCCGATACTCTCTATGGAGCAACTTATTTTCTATTATCTCCCGAACATCCCTTAGTAGAAGAGATAATAAAAGATTCCCCTTATAAAGATAAAATTAAGAGTTTCCAAGAAGAAGTAAGTAAAGAGAGTACTATAGATAGACTATCAGGGGTAATGGAAAAAATGGGATGCTTTACCGGTAAATATGTGATAAATCCTATTAATAACGAGGAAATCCCCATCTGGTTAGCAAATTATGTGTTAATGGATTATGGAACAGGTGCGGTAATGGCAGTTCCGGCTCATGACCAAAGGGATTTCGAGTTTGCTAAAAAATATGATTTACCTATAAGAATAGTTATTCAGCCAAAAGACAAAAAATTTACCTCTGATACAATGGAGGCTGCTTTTGACGAAGAAGGTATTATGGTTAATTCCGGCCAATTTAACGGCTTACCAAGCAGTAAGTCATTGGATGTTATCATTGATTATTTGATTAAAAAAGGCTCTGGGGAGAAAGAGGTCAATTTTAGATTAAGAGATTGGCTTATTTCGCGTCAGCGTTATTGGGGTGCACCTATTCCTATGATTTACTGTTCCGACTGTGGGATGGTTCCCGTACCTGAAAGCGATTTACCGGTTTTGCTGCCGGAAGATATTGATTTCAGGCCTAAAGGTATGTCACCACTGGCAAGTAGCAAAGACTTTGTCAATACAATTTGTCCAAAATGCGGTAAAGAAGCTAAAAGAGAAACAGATACTATGGATACTTTTGTCTGTTCTTCCTGGTACTACCTTAGATTTTGCTCTCCTAAAACGGTTACAGCGCCATTTGATGCTGAGGAATTAAGATATTGGATGCCGGTAGACCAGTATATCGGTGGAGTAGAGCACGCCATACTGCATTTACTATATTCTCGGTTTTTTACGAAAGCTTTATATGATTTGAAATATGTCAATTTTAAAGAACCTTTCAAAAGGCTCTTTACTCAGGGGATGGTCTGCAAAGATGGGGCAGCGATGTCTAAATCAAAAGGTAACATAGTTAATCCGGGAAAAATATTTTCAAAATTCGGTATCGATGCTACCAGGGTAATGATGCTATTTGCCGGTCCTCCGGAAGTAGATATGGAATGGACGGATAAAGGGATGGAGGGAGCGTCTCGATTCTTGAATCGAGTTTGGCGGTTAATCTACAATAATATTGGTTGTTTTAAAAAGCCAAAAAATAAGAAAGAAGTTTCCCTGGAAGATATAAGCGTGGAAGTTAGAAAAATAAGGCAGAAGACCCACCAAACCATTAAAAAGGTTACCGAAGATATCGAAGAAAGATTTCACTTTAATACCGCCATTAGTGCCATTATGGAATTAGTCAATGAAGTATACAAATTTCAGTTAGAAACAGAAGAAAAACAGGGGAAAGAAGGAGATGTATTTATTTTAAAAGAGGCTTTGGAAATGATAGTCAGGCTTTTAGGTCCTATCGCTCCTCATTTTTCAGAAGAGCTATGGCAGGAGATGGGGAACAAAGAAAGCATTTATATGCAGCCCTGGCCTAAGTATGATAAGAAGATGTTAGAAGAAGAGGAAAAGCTAATTATAGTCCAGATAAATGGAAAACTAAGAGGGAAATTGACAGTTCCTGCATCTTACGATGATGAGAAAATAAAAGAGGAAGCACTTTCTCTGCCAAAAATACAAGAAAAAATTAAAGGCAAAAAGATTATAAAAGTTATTGTTGTTTCTGGGAAACTGGTAAATATTGTGATAAAATAAATAAA
>JADBKX010000016.1:25757-27851 GCA_014894735.1 Candidatus Sediminicultor sextus
TAAAAGTTATTGTTGTTTCTGGGAAACTGGTAAATATTGTGATAAAATAAATAAAATAGCGTAGAGCGGGTAGCGTATAGCGTATAGTGAAGAAAAGAAAACACAGGAAAAATTAGTAGGGGCAGACCTTGTGTCTGCCCGTACTAAGTAATGTGTTTAGGATTATAATGTGTCGTGTTGTAGCATCACGGCATTGCCGTGATGAATAAAAAAATATTAAATTTAAAATATAAAAGGAGGAAATATTTTTATGGCTACTTTTGGTGATTTAAATAGTTTTATCGGTATTGGCAGATTAACCAGAGACCCGGAATTAAGATATACACCCGGCGGGAAAGGGGTATGTAAGTTTGGCATTGCCATAAACAGAACGTATCGAAATCAGGAAGGAAATAATATAGAGGAAGTTCTCTTTATTAATGTAACAACCTGGGGGAAACAAGCAGAAAATGTTTCACAGTTTTTAAAAAAAGGCAGAAGGGTGGCTATAAGTGGCGAATTAAGGTCTAATAATTGGCAGGATAAAGAAGGAAACAAGAGAACTTCTTTTGAAATTAACGCCAGAACTGTACAGTTTTTAGATTTAGTGAAAGGTGCAGGTGCTGTAGAAGAAGGTCCAGCAGAGAGAGAAGAGAACATTCCTGATGAACCAATAAATGAAGACACTTCAATAGCAGAAGAAGATATTCCGTTTTAAAATAGTGAATAGTCGTTAGTGAATAGTATTTAGTATATAGTATAATATACCGAAAAACGAAAAACGCAAAGCGCGAAATTAAGATAGTATCTCGTAAATAATATCTCATTAAGAAAAAAGGAGTAAGGAGCCGGTATTTAGGAGTCAGAAAATTGTTAGCGGATAGTGTTTTTTAGTTACACTTAAATTTGCAAAATTCCTAAATACTATGCTAATATTATTATAGACAAAGAAAAATAGAGATGTTATAATATCACTTGCATAGAAAAAAAGAAATAAGTGGGCGGGTAGCTCAGTTGGGAGAGCACTGGTTTTACAAGCCAGGGGTCACAGGTTCAAGCCCTGTTCCGCCTACCAATTTTTTAATAAAAACATAAAGGGGCCGTAGTGCAGCTTGGTTTAACACGCCTGCCTGTCACGCAGGAGATCGCGAGTTCAAATCTCGTCGGCCCCGCCATTTTTTTAATAATATTACTATGTAAGGCGATTATAAATATAAATGCCGAGATAGCTCAGTCGGTAGAGCAGTGGACTGAAAATCCACGTGTCCCCAGTTCAATTCTGGGTCTCGGCACCAGGTTTATTGCGGAAATAGCTCAGTGGTAGAGCATCGCCTTGCCAAGGCGAGGGTCGCGGGTTCAAATCCCGTTTTCCGCTCCATCTTTATAAAAATTTAAATCAGGCGGCATCGCCAAGTGGTAAGGCAGAGGACTGCAAATCCTTCATCCTCGGTTCGAATCCGAGTGCCGCCTCCATTGAGTTTTTAATTTGAGTAATGATTAGAGGTGTCAGTAGATGGGCGGTTAATTCAGCGGTAGAATGCTTGCTCGACGCGCAAGAAGTCACTGGTTCGAATCCAGTACCGCCCACCATTTTAAAATCAAAAGATAAAATAAGATTGCGTAGAAAACAGTAGGTTAAGCTTTTTTAAAGAGAGTAGGCATTATTAAATTAAACTTCTCGTCCTTTTCTGATACAGGATAAGAAGTTTTTTGTTTATTTTTAAAGAGGTAGGTATTATGTCAAATATTAAAGTTGTTTTATTAGATGGTTCGGAAATAAAATTGAATAAAGGAGCTACTTTATATGATGCTGCTGTCAAAATAAGCCAAAAATTAGGCAAAGAGGGAATTGCCGGTGTAGTAAACGGAGTGGGAAAGGATTTGAATTATGTTCTTAAGGATAATGACCGGATTGAGATTATAACTTTTGCCTCACCTGAAGGCGGAGAAATTTATCATCATAGCAGTTCACATATTATGGCTCAGGCGGTAAAGGAATTATTCCCCCAGGTAAAACTGGCCATTGGACCAGCCATTAAGGATGGCTTCTATTATGATTTTGATTTAGACCGTTCCTTTACTCCGGAGGATATAGTACTTATTGAGAAAAAGATG
>JADBKX010000173.1:0-1313 GCA_014894735.1 Candidatus Sediminicultor sextus
TTTGATTAAAGAAAAATTTTCAGAAGGTGATTCTTTTTTTCATAAGCTCGATCCACGAGTAAAGATTATCGTTGCTTTATTCTTTTCAGTAATTATTGCTGTTACTAATAAATATACCTCATTATCAGGTGGTTTGTTATTTGCTGTAGGGGCAGTGGCTGTTGCTCGCTTACGAACCAAAGAAATAATTTCCCGTCTTTTAGTGGTGAACAGTTTTATCTTTTTATTATGGTTAATGCTCCCCTTTACCTTCCCCGGTAAAAATATTTATACTTTGGGCTCATTAAATATTTCTCAGGAAGGTATAAAATATGCCCTTTTAATCACCATAAAATCCAACTCTATTATTTTGATTGGGATTGCTCTTCTTTCTACTTCCTCAATATTTAATCTGGTTCATGCCTTGCGTCATCTACATTTCCCTGATAAACTAACTCAGTTATTTTTCTTTACTTATCGTTATACTCAAACTATCCACTCTGAATATATAAGATTAAATAATGCTATAAAAATAAGAGGTTTTAAAGCCCAGACTAATTTTCATACTTACAGAACTTATGCCTATTTAGTGGGGATGATGTTAGTTAGGAGTTACGACCGCTCCAAGAGAGTCTATAATGCTATGCTTTGCCGAGGGTTCAAGGGAAAATTTTGGACTTTAAATCATTTCGTTTCTAAAAAAGCTGATTTTGTAGCGGGAATTGTGATGATAAGTTGCATTATAGGATTGGTGTTATTACCATGAAAGAAAGAGAGAATGAAATCGTAATCAAAATTGCTGACCTTTCCTTTGCCTACCCCTCCCGGGATTATGTATTTAAAAAGTTCAATTTTAATTTTTTCAAAGGAGAAAGGATAGGTCTGGTTGGGCCCAATGGAAGTGGGAAGACTACTCTTTTCCATCTTATTATGGGTCTCCTAAATCCCTCGGAAGGAAAAATAGAAATTTTTGGAAAAGAGCGAAAAGTAGAGAACGATTTTGTAGAAGTTAGAGAAAGAATTGGCCTTGTATTTCAGGACCCCGATGATCAATTATTCAGTCCTACTGTGGCCGAAGATATCGCCTTTGGGCCTCTAAATTTAAGAAAAAATCATCAGGAAACCAAAAAGATATTGAAAGAGACTCTGGAGATTTTGGGCCTATCCGGCTTTGAGGATAGAATTACTTATAATCTTTCCTATGGAGAAAAAAGATTAGTTTCTCTGGCTACGGTATGGGCTATGCAGCCAGAGATTTTACTGCTTGATGAACCTACCATCTGGCTTGATGAGGAAACTATCGAAAAGATAGTTCAAATTTTAAATAGCTATCC
>JADBKX010000173.1:1413-5099 GCA_014894735.1 Candidatus Sediminicultor sextus
ACGCGATACTCAATACTCGATACGAATAAAAAAAATTCTTATTTTTATTTTTGAAATGCATTTGTTATAATGAAGTTGCACTGTTTCTTTGCGAGATACGATTCACGAGATACGAGATACAAAATGGGGTGAGAAAAATGAAAATTGGAATTGTAGGTATGCCTTTAGTGGGGAAGACTACCCTGTTTAATCTTTTAACCGGTCAACACAAAGAGACCTCGGTTTATTCTTCAAAGGGTACTAAAAATATAGGGATAGCCACTGTTTATGACCAAAGAATAGATTATTTAAGCTCTCTTTACCATCCCAAGAAGACCACTTATGCTGCTATTGAATTTGTGGACATCGGTGGAATTTCTCCGGAGTTGCCAACAAAAGAGAAAGTAGAGATATTTAATCTTATTCTGGATGCTGAGGCTTTGCTGTTTGTAATCAGATTATTTGAAGACCCGGCGGTTGCTGGCGAGAAAGACCCAATTGTTCAGGTAGAAAATTTAAAGTGTGAGCTTTTGCTTAGGGATTTAGAAGTAGTAGAAAATCGACTAGAACGTTTGAAAAAGTCAAAGAAGAAATTGATTCCCGAGGAATTAGTAGAAATGGAGATTTTAAATAAATGTAACCAGGGGCTGAGTGATGATCAGTTTCTTTCTAACCTTGAATTTTCCGAGGATGAAATAAAAAAAATAAGCGGCTTCAGTTTTTATACCCTAAAACCGATTATTATTACTCTAAATCTTAGTGAAGAACAATTCAAGATAAAATCATATTCACAAAGAGAGAAATTAGATAAAGTTATGCAGGATGGGAATATGGCCAGTTTAAATATCTGTGGCAAGATGGAAATGGAAATAAGTGAGCTGGAACCAGATGAGAGACAAATGTTTTTGGAAGATTTAGGATTAAAAGAATCAGGAATTGAAAGATTATCACGAGTGTGTTATAAACACCTGGGATTAATATCTTTTTTCACTGTGGGCGAAGATGAAGTTAAAGCCTGGACTATTAGGAAAGGTACCATAGCCAAAAAAGCTGCGGGAAAAGTACATTCCGATATAGAAAGAGGTTTTATCCGGGCAGAGATAGTCAGGTATCAGGATTTAGTTGCTCTGGGATCTATGCAAACAGTAAAAGAAAAAGGATTGTTAAAAATCGAGGGGAAAGATGCCATAATCGAAGATGGAGATATTATCAATTTCCGGTTTAATGTTTAAAGAATAAATAGTTGACAAAAATATTTTTTTATATTATAATCACCACTAAAGCAGTAGTAATAGTAGTAATTAAGTGGGGTGAATTTTATGAGGCTTTCTACCCGAGCAAGATATGGGACAAGATTAATGTTAGAATTAGCCTTAAATTTTGATAAGGGGACTATCTTTTTAAAGGATATTGCTAAAAGGGAAGAGATTTCCGAAAAATATTTAAGTCACCTGGTTATCCCCCTTAGGGCAAGCGGGTTGATAAACTCTTCTCGAGGAGCCCATGGAGGATATAGGTTAGCCAAATCTCCTTCTCAAATAACCCTTAACGAGATTGTAAAAACTCTGGAAGGGGGGATAAGTTGTGTGGAATGCGTAAAAAATCCCTCTGTTTGTCCCAGGGTTTCCAAATGTGCCACTCGAGGTATCTGGGAAAAATTAGATAAAAAAATTTCCGATGAACTTAGCTCTATTACTTTAGAGGATTTAATGAATTCGCAAAAGGAAATAAGCTAATTGTTGCTATCCTTTTTCGCGCATTTTAAATAAAAAAGAGGTGAAATTTATGAGAGTGCTGATTATGGTTTTTGTAATATTATTTATGTTTCCAGTTCTTGCATTTGCTGATGCAGAGGGCTGTGGATTTACATGGGGGTGGAATCAAATGATGAATTTTGGATATGGAGGAGGAATGTTTATGATGTTTATATTTGCAATTGTTATTGGATTGATCATTTATTTTATCATCACCAATACAAAATCTAATAGGTACACTGGGGGATTTAGCGAAACTTCCTTAGATATTATCAAAGAACGATTTGCAAAGGGAGAAATTACCGAAGAAGAATTTGAAAAAATGAAAAAAGCTTTAAAAAGGTAACCAATCCCTTGTGCAAGATATAGAACATCTATAAAAAGTTAACAAATAAAAGACTGGTTAGGAGAAAATTATGAACCTGTTGTCAGCTATCGGCAGTACGCCGCTTGTTGAGTTAAATAATCTAAATGGAAATTCAAAGGTAAGAATTTTTGGCAAGCTTGAAGGAAATAATCCTGGTGGTTCAGTTAAAGATCGTCCTGCTTACTATATGATCAAAAAAGCAGAAGAGTCAGGTAAACTTATCAGAGGAAAAACAATACTTGAACCTACTTCGGGAAATACTGGAATTGCCCTGGCAATGATAGGAGCAGTCAAGGGATATAAAGTAAAACTTTGTATGCCCGAATGTGTTAGCTTGGAAAGGCGCAGTATTATTGAAGCATTTGGCGCTGAAGCAGTGCTTACTCCTGCAAAGGAAGGAACTGATGGAGCCATCAGGAAAGCTCATCAGCTCATTGCCGAAGAGCCGGGCAAGTATTATATGCCCAATCAGTTCGAAAACGAGAATAATGTTCTTGCCCATTATGAGACCACCGGACCAGAGATATTTTCGCAAACCAAGGGAGAAATAAATATATTTGTAGCCGGTATGGGGACCGGAGGAACCTTGATGGGAGTGGCTAAATATCTAAAAGAAAGAAAACCAGAAATTAAAATCGTAGGAGTTGAACCTATAGTAGGGCATAAAATACAAGGGCTCAAAAATATGCAGGAATCAATCGTTCCCAAAATTTACCACTCAGAAAAATTGGATGAGAAGATCATTGTTGAGGATGATCCAGCTTACGAGATGACAAGATTACTTGCCACTAAAGAAGGTATTTTTGCAGGAATGTCCAGTGGTGCTGCAGTAGTAGGAGCCTTGCGTATTGCCAAAAAGATGGATTCTGGCATAATTGTAGTAATTTTACCTGATCGGGGAGACAGATATTTAAGCACTACCTTATTCAGGTCAACATGCGGCAAATGCCCACCATAAAGAGTTGTTTTAGAAAAAAGCGTGAATTGATAAATTGATAAAAGGAGGTGACCAATATGGCTATTGATCCAGTATGTAAGATGGAAGTAGGTGAAAGGACAGCAAAATCTAAGAGTGAATATAAAGGAAAAACCTATTATTTTTGTGCTCCGGGATGTAAAAAAGAGTTTGATGATAATCCTGAAAAATATATTAAGAAATCAGAAAAACATCAGCCACCACCGTATGGAGTTTGTTAGTTTGAGATCAGGATGGGAAAATAAATTTAATCAAGGGAAATAAAATTAATTGCTAACAGCAGAACTTTTAATTGCAGATAATTATAAAATCTTTTTTAAATGAGCGGCGCAATTTATTTTTAAATTTAATCACTACTAAAATAATAGAATAAGTAGTATTATATAAAATATTTTTCCAAATTATTTACAATTATCAATAAAGTTACCGTTTATGAAGTTTTATGATAGCTCCCGTTTTAGTTATTGATGAAGAAGTAAAAGTAGCGGGTAAAATGACCAAAAAAAAGAAGTTACTAGGTAGATAAAAGAGGAAGATGTTGGAGTGGTAAAAATTTAAGATACTTTTACTTCTTCAAGTAACAAGTAATAAAAATAACAATAAGTATAAT
>JADBKX010000023.1 GCA_014894735.1 Candidatus Sediminicultor sextus
TTATAACATAGTCTAAATTTAAATTAAATCAAAAAAATTTTAAAAATATTTTTTAAAAAAAAGAGGATTTTTCAAAAATATGTCGAATTATATAATGATAAATGTAATTAGATGAGATAGGAAAATTAGAAGTGGAAGAAAATATACCGGATAAATTAGAGACTTATTTACGAGATTTAGAGGAACGTTATAAATATTATTATGAATTAGAGAGAGATAAAGAAATATCCGGCCTAAAAGTAGATATTTTTGCCCTATCTTCTACCGAACATTTTCGTCAAGCTTTAACTAAAAATATAAAGATTGACCAGCATTATACCAAGGAATATGCGGTAGTTAAGGCAGAAAAAAGATTTGTAGATAAAAATGACGTAGAAGAATTTTCTAAATATTTGAAATCTTTAATCAATAAACCGTTCACTCCTTCGGTAAATATCATGTCTACTATTATAACTGGTGTATTCGTTTCTACTTCTGGTTTTTCCGAAGAAGCGGTAAGCTTTACTAAAAAGTTTAAATTTTTCAAATCTTTCTTGTTAGGCATCAAGGGATGGTGTGATATAAGACTTATTTTAGTTGATTTAAAGGAAGAAGAGTTATATTCTAATCAAAAGGGGAAAGAAGTACTTTCAGCTTATAAGATTAAATCTGGATCCGTGCCGGGAGGTGATAGAGCTTAAAAATATTATATTATTTATGGATAGTTATAAGTTGCTGGGACAAAGAAATTTGATATATTACTTTATTTTAATAATATTCTTTTATTTTAAGAAAAGGGAGGTTACTGTATATGAGTCTTTTAATTTTAGTAATAATAGCTTTTATAGCTTTTGCAATTTCCCTTAAAATTTACGGAGATTATTTAGGGAAACTTGTTGGGCTAGATGACAGCAAAAAGACCCCAGCTCATACTATGACTGATGGAGTGGATTATATTCCGACAAAAGCACCGGTACTGATGGGGCATCATTTTGCATCCATTGCGGGAGGGGGCCCCATTTTAGGTCCCATACAAGCTTCTGTCTTTGGATGGGTTCCATGTTTTTTATGGATTGTTTTAGGAAGCATCTTTATTGGTGGAGTGCATGACTTTATGTCTCTTATTTCCTCGGTAAGACACGAGGGTAAAACCATGGGAGAAGTAGTTGGTAAAAATGTTGGCAAAAGTGCAAAGATATTATTTTTAATTTTTGTCTGGTTAGCTTTGATTCTAGTCATAGCGGTTTTTGCCATCTTAGTGGGTAATACCTTTGCAGCCAATCCTTCTGTAGCAACTGCATCCATTTTATTTATGGTCATTGCTGTAGGAATGGGTTTTGCCCTTTATCGTAAAGGTGTATCTCTTAGTATTGTAACCATAATCGGGGTAATTTTATTATTTTTATCTATCTGGATAGGTCTAAGAGCACCTATAGCTCTGGGTGCTAGAACGTGGATTTACCTCTTACTAATCTACGTATTTTTTGCCTCAGCTATGCCTGTTTGGATTTTACTTCAACCGAGAGATTACTTATCTTCATTCTTGCTGTATACTGCTTTGGGCGGAGCAGTAATAGGTATACTTTTGGGAGCTCCAAAATTAGAACTCCCTGCTTTTACTGCTTTTAAACAACCGGTGGGTTACCTGTTCCCCATGCTCTTTGTAATAATTGCTTGTGGGGCAATCTCGGGTTTCCATTCCCTTTGTGCATCAGGAACAACTTCAAAACAGCTAAATAAAGAATCAGATGCTAAAGTTATCGGTTACGGAGCCATGTTATTAGAAGGTCTCCTGGCAACTATTGCTTTAGGTACTGCTGCAATGTTAACCAAAGCAGGATTAGCAGATGGATTGGCTAATTGGGGCGGCCCGGTTGGTGTCTTTGCCCATGGAATGGCGAGCTTTTTAGCTAATCTAGGATTACCAGAACAAACTGGGATAGCTTTTGGTGCTTTAACTGTATCTGCTTTCTTGCTTACTACGTTAGATACAGCTACCAGATTAGGAAGATATACCTTAGAGGAACTCACTGCTGGATGGGCTCCAGCCATTTCTAACAAGTATGTAGCCACTATTATTACTGTAATATTTGGTGGAGCACTTGCCTTAAGCGGTACCTGGAGTGCTATCTGGCCGATATTCGGAGCATCAAACCAACTTTTAGCAGGTTTAGCCTTATTAGGAGCTACTGCCTGGTTAGCACATTTGGGTAAGAAATATACCGTTACTCTTTATCCAATGATTTTCATGATTATAGTAACGGTGGTGGCTTTACTTATCATGGTGTTCCAGAACTTTGCTAAAGCAAACTATCTATTGGGAGGGATGTCGTTAGTTCTACTGGTATTGGCCGGGTTTGTTATTAATGAAGGAATGAAGGCAATAAATAAATTTAAAACCATGAGTGCAAAGGCCAAATAATTTTCTAACCAATTATAATCGAGATCAAGAAGATTTTAATAGAATTATAGGGTTTATGAAGTCCCAGCAACTTATTTTGATAAATAGAACAGCGAGTAAGGCTAACAGGTTTTTTAATTTTGTTAGCCTTATTTTATTCAAATAGAAAGGATAAAATTGATGGAATGGCGATTAATAAAAGATAGTTATCATACCGGTTTTATGAATATGGCTATTGATGAAGCAATAATGATAGCTCACCGGGAAGGCTTGGTTCCTCCCACTATCAGATTTTACCAATGGTCTCCCCCAGCTGTATCACTGGGCTATTTTCAGGATCTGCAGAAAGAGATTGATGTGGATGTTTGTCAGGATATGGGAATCGACATTGTCCGTCGGCCTACCGGGGGAAAAGCGGTTCTCCATGATAAGGAATTAACCTATAGTTTTATAATTAGAGAAAATCATCCTTTGGTTAATAATTCTATATTAGAGACCTATAAGAAGATTAGCGGGGGAATGATTAGAGGTCTTTCTTATATTGGGGTAACGGCCGAATTAGTACCTCTGAGAGAAAAATCTGAAATCCATCATTCTGATTTTAAATCAATCTGTTTTTCTGTTCCCTCTCAATACGAGGTACAGGTTGAAGGTAAAAAGATTGTAGGTTCTGCTCAGGTAAGAAAAAGAGAAATAGTTTTACAACACGGTTCTTTATTGATAGAATTAGAAAAAGATAAATTATTTTCTGTATTTAATTTTCCCTCAGCTCAGATAAGAGAAAGGTTTAAAAAAAGATTTAATGCTACCAGTTTGGAAGAGATTTTAAAGAGAAAGATAAATTTTTCAGAATTATCAGAAATTCTTCCCCGGGGATTTGAAAAAGAGTTTGGGGTAAGATTATTGGAAGGTAAATTAACTGAAGAGGAAGAAAAAATTTCTAAAGAACTTTTAGAAAATAAGTACTTGACCTATGAGTGGAATTACGAAAGGAAAAATAATCAGCTTGGTTCCCAAAAAGTAAAGGAGTAGGTAGATGATTAAATTTAAGCGTAAATTTATTGTAGTTGAAGGAGCTATAGGAGCAGGAAAAACAAGTTTAGTTTTAGTGCTAAGCAAAAGGTTTAATGCAAGACATAATTTAGAGGTGGTGGAAGAAAATCCCTTTTTATCTAAATTTTATAACGATATAGAAAGATACGCCTTCCAGACTCAAATATTTTTTTTGCTGAGCCGCTACAAACAACAATTAGAATTAGCCCAGCAAGATTTATTTAATCAATCAGTTTTTTCTGACTACCTATTTGCTAAGGATAGGATATTTGCTCATCTGAATCTTTCCGGAAATGAACTTTCTATGTATGAACACCTCTATGAAATTATGGTCAAAGATATCCCTCGACCGGACTTAATTATTTACTTGCAAGCAAGTACCGAGATGTTAATGAAAAGGATAGCACTAAGAGATCGGCCTTTTGAGCGAAAAATTTCTTTTGAGTATATGAGAAGATTAAATTTAGCCTATGAAGAATTTTTTTCTTATCCCGATAATTATAAAAAAATAAAATTAATTAAAATAAATACTAACAGTCTTGATTTTGTAGGAAGAAATAAAGACCTTGAATATATTATTAATGAAATTTATAAAGAGGATAGCTAAAATGAAAAAATTTATTATTGTATCAGGGAATATCGGTTGTGGTAAATCAAGCTTAACTGATCTCTTGAGTAAAAGATTGGGTTGGAAGGCATATTATGAAGTAGTGGAAAATAATCCATATTTAGAGGATTTTTATAAAGATATGAAAAAGTGGAGTTTTCATCTCCAAATATTTTTTCTGTCTAAGAGATTTCGTCATCATCAGGAGATATTAAAGAATCCTACCTCTGTAGTTCAGGATAGAAGTATTTATGAAGATGTGGATATATTTGCAAAAAATTTAAATCAGCAGGGTTATATGGAGGAACGTGATTATGAAAATTACCAGGAATTATTTAGCATAATGACCCAATTTCTTACTCCTCCGGATTTAATCGTTTACCTTCAAGCTTCGGTTCCCACTCTCTTAAAAAGAATTTCCTTACGAGGAAGAGATTATGAAAAAACTATCTCCGAGGAATATTTAAAACAGTTAAATGCCTTGTATGAAGAATGGGTGGAGAATTTTAATATTTGTCCTATCTTGAATGTGCCTGCTGATGATTTGGATTTTGTTAAACGTCCTGAACATTTAAAATTAATTGCCAATAAAATATTGGATAAACTCCAGGGGGTAGAAAAGGTAGTATTTGATTAAGGGGGGGAACATTTTGAGAGCAGTATTAATTTATGGTGGGGAAAATAAAAAATTAGAATTATTTGTGAAAAAAATATCATCAGTAATAGAAAGAAAAGGGAATGAATTAAAAGTAATTAAAGCGGCAAGAGGAATAATGAATTGCAATTTTTTGCCTTACGAATTAGTCTTGGTGGGCTGCCCGGTTTCAAACATGTTTAAAGGTAAATTACCTTCTGAATTAATCGATTATATAAAACGATGTACTGGGTTGGAAAGAAAAAAGACTATTGCCTTTATCATTCCACGGTTAATAGGAAACGATAAAACCTTAAAGAATTTAATGAGTTTATTGGAGAGTAAGGGTTCCTTTATAATAGATTTCAAGCAGATTAGGGATATAGATAAAGATAGCGGTCTATTAGCCTCCAGTTTAAAA
>JADBKX010000059.1:0-3699 GCA_014894735.1 Candidatus Sediminicultor sextus
CAAATTACCTGTTTTATATTTTCTAATACACTCTGAGCACCAATTATCTTAACCTTAGAAGGATTAAATTGAGGTTCGTCAGTTAAAGAATATCCTTTTTCAGGAACCCCTATTAAACTATATTCAACTTCAATCTCTTTGGTTAAAACTTTTTCAACTTCAACTTTTATCTCTGGAGGAATAATTCTGGTGATCTGTGTTCCTTTAGGAGCAACAACTTCTACCTTTAATTTATATAGACCTTCTGTGTTAATTTCAGAAAAATTTACTGTTCCGATAATCTGATGAGAAGAAAGGTTATTTATTATATTTTTGGGACCTTTAATTCCCATGCTTACATTTGTGGGAAACTCTTTTATCACTAAGTCTTCGCTGAGATTATTTTGGATAAGAGATACATCAATAAAATTCTCTACTATGGGGTTCTCTCCGCTTGCTATATACAACCATAAAATTATCGCTAAAAACAAAGAGAGTAATTTGATATCTATATTTTTTAAAAACCAATTTTTAAATTCTTTCATTTTTTATTATCCTCTGTCGGCCAGAAACCAAATTCAGAGATTATCTTAGGTTGGTATAAGTGTGTTAACATCTTTTTTAATCCCTGGGGTTCCATAGGTCGGGTAATCTTTCCATCTAAAGCAATGGATATATTTCCTGTCTCTTCTGATACTATAATTATCAAAGCATCTGTCTGTTCACTTAACCCTAAAGCTGCTCTATGTCGGGTACCTAAAGATTTACTAATATCCATTCTCTCGCTTAGCGGTAAAATGCAATTCGCCCCTGCAATCTTATTCCCTCTAAGAATTACAGCTCCATCGTGTAAAGGAGAGTCGAGCATAAATATAGAATATAATAATTCAGGAGAAAATTCACTATTTAAAATAATACCGGTCTCTAAAATATCTTTTAAACCGACCTCTCTCTCTAAAACCACCAAAGCTCCTTTATGTTTACTGGAAAGCATTGGCATTACCATAACCAATCCATTTATCAATTGTTCAATTTTTTTATCGACTTCCTTATGCATAAAGGATGTATTTATAAAAAATCCTCTTTTCCCCATCTTTAATAACCCTCTTCTTATTTCTGGTTGAAATATTATAGGCAGGGCTACAACCATCATAGCCATGGCTCCTTTTAGAAGCCAATTAATAGTTCTAAGACCAAGCTGATCAGCAATAAAAGAAACAATAAAAAGAATAACTAATCCTTTGATTAATTGTACTGCCGGGGTATCTTTGATTAAGAGAATTACGTGATAGGAAATAAAAGCAATGATTAATATGTCTATAAGATCTAAAATGCTGAAAGAGATTGGCACTTGATTCTCTCCTTTTTACTTATTACAATTATAAAGTTATTTCGTCTTTTAATCAAATCAAATTAGTTGTTAGTGAATAGTGAATAGTCGTTAGTTTCAAATACAATTTTTCAGTTATCGGTTATCAGTTTACAGTTTTTATGATTTTGTAGGGGCACGATGCATCGTGCCCCTACCTCTGGCTTTTGATTTTCTTCACGCGATACGCGATACGCACTATGCTTATTTTCTAGCTTCTGACTTCTAATTTCTATCTTACTATCTCTTTTACTATATACTCAATACTAGATACTATATACTAATTATGCTATACACTAACGACTAATTTGACTATATTTATAATAGTAAAGCTAAGATACCTTTTTGAACATGTAACCTATTTTCTGCCTGATCAAATACTACAGAATGAGGACCATCTATAACTTCATCAGTTACCTCTTCCCCACGATGAGCAGGCAGGCAATGTAATATTATTACATCATCTTTTGCTTTATTTACTAAATCTTGATTTATTTGATAATGCTTAAACACATCTTTTCTAATTTCACTCTCTTTTTCAAATCCCATGCTGGTCCAAACATCGGTATATATGACATCAGCTCCAACTACAGCTTCTTTTGGATCTTGGATAATTTCTATTCTGCTACCTATTTTTTTAGCATCCTCGTTGGCTAGATTTACAATCTCTTCCTTAGGCTCGTAACCAGGAGGAACGGCTAAAACAATGTCCATCCCTACCTTGACCGCTCCAAATAATAAGGAATGTGCCACATTATTTCCATCGCCGATATAAACTAATTTAAGATTAGACAATCTACCCTTCTTTTCTTTAACCGTTAACAGATCACCTAAAACCTGACAGGGGTGCAAAAGGTTAGATAATCCATTAATAACTGGAACTGATGAATACTTGGCTAATTCTAATATTATTTCATGACTGAAAGTTCGAGCCATAATTCCGTTTACGTAACGAGATAACACTCGAGCAATGTCTTTAGTTGCTTCTCTTTCTCCTAATTTTATATCACCGGGACCCAAGTAAATTGCTTGCCCACCTAATTGAATCATTCCTGCTTCAAAAGATACCCTGGTCCTTAAAGAAGGTTTTTGAAAAATCATTCCTAAAACTTTTCCCTTTAAAAGAGGTTGTTCTTCATGAGAATAATATCTCAATTTTATAATCTCAGCAGTTTCTAATATTTGAGTAACCTCTTCTCTGCTCAAATCATTAATGGATACTAAATTTTTGCCTTTCATATCTACAGCCATTATTTTTTCTCCTTCCTTTTATAGAAATATTTTTTTACATATTTTGAAGTGGTGGCAGAGAGCAATGCGGGATAATTTAATTTAAACCTTACTTCAGCACCAACTTTTAATTCTTCTTTAAAATCAGTAATATCAATAATTAAATGGTCACTACTTGCACCTACTATTTTTATTCCTTCTTTCAAAGGAATCAAACTATTCAGATAAATGTCCTGTTTCCCTATTGCTAAAATAGCTCTTTTCCTTATTCCTAAATCCCGAAAAACGGGTATCTTCCCAAAAGCATCCCGACCAATCTCTCCTCGGGGCAAAGATGGCTTCTCTTGTACTTCTATAACTTCTGCAGTTAAAATAAAAGTATCTTGATAGGTGCCTGTTATATTGCGCAATCTTACATCATCTTGGCCAAGCATAATACCTACTCCTATCCTTAACTGATTTATTCTATCAGGAATAATGTCATCTTCAACTAATTTTAATACACTGGTATTGCCCCCTGAAATTACCTCCAAATCTATATGAAAATTATTTTCGATTTCTTCAGTTAATTCAACTAGTTTGGTTAGGTTTTTCCGAGTAGGCATTACTCCGCTGATACAGCAAAAATTTGCACCAATGCCTATTATTTTTACTCCTGGAAATTTTCTAATTTCGCCTACCATTTGCAAAGCATCATCTGGCATAATTCCTTCCCTTAAGTCCCCTAAGTCTATCATCAGAATTATTCTATGAACAGTCTTTCTCTTTAAAGCTTCCTGTGATAATGATTTAATTACCGAAATTTCTGAGTTTAAACTTATGTCTGCCCAATCTAAAACTCTATCCACTTCACTTAACATAGGAATCCTTATTAACATCGTTTCTGCTTTAAGTTCAGATTTTTTCAATCCTTTAAGATTCTCAATTCGAGAATCGCCTAAAATATTTATTCCCCCGTCTATCATGGCTTGACCTACTTCCGTAATAGCACAACATCCTTTAGTTATTCCTACTACTTTAATTCCGTGTTTTAAACAAAGGGCTTTAATATTTTCTGAATTACTTTTTATCTTGTCTAAATAAATATCTAATCGAGGATTTCTTTTCATTGTTTCTTTCCT
>JADBKX010000059.1:3799-5045 GCA_014894735.1 Candidatus Sediminicultor sextus
AAATTAGTCGTTACATCATTCCTATGCTAACGACCAGGTAATCCACAAGCAACCAACTAATTCTTGGCGAGATACAATTCACGAGATACGAGATACGATTTTTATGTAGTTTTCAGATAAAAAACTAAAAAAAAAGAGAAAGGCGCCTTACTACTTGGCTAACCTTTCTCTTTTCAATGACCTAAAAATAATTATCTCTTAGAAAATTGGAATCTGGCCCGAGCGCCTTTTTGACCATATTTTTTTCTTTCTTTCATCCTTGCATCCCGAGTTAATAAACCTTCTTTCTTTAAGATTGAGCGCAAAGTAGGATCATATTGTAGAAGGGCTCTAGCAATTCCATGTTGTAGCGCCCCTGCTTGACCAGTAATGCCCCCTCCTTCTACTTTAGCAAAAACATCTAATTCATTCTTTTTATTTACTAATTCTAAAGGTTTCTCTACTACGGTCGATAAAAATTCTCGTCCAAAATAATTATCTAATGTTCTTTTGTTAATTTTTATACTACCTTTGCCAGGGACTAACCAAACTCTGGCAATTGAGGATTTTCTTCTTCCGGTACCATAACTTTTTGTCTGTGACAAGTATTTAACCTCCTTCTTCGTGCTTAGTTAATTTTTTCTAATTTTTGAGCTTGATGAGGGTGTTCATTCCCCTTGTAAATCTTTAACTTTTTAATCATTGCTCTACCTAATTTTGTATGAGGAATCATGCCTTGGACTGCTTTTTTCACCACTAATTCTGGTTTTTTCTTTAATAATGTTTCCAGAATAACACTTTTTAAGCCTCCTGGATAAGAGGTATGATACCTGTATATTTTTCCTTTGAGTTTATCTCCAGTTACTTTTATCTTTTCAGCATTTATAACCACTACATAATCACCTAAATCCATAGATGGTGTATAGGTTGGTTTATTCTTTCCTCTTAATATTGTAGCTATCTGAGTAGCTAATCTCCCCAATATTTTTCCTTCTGCATCAATTAGATACCATTTTCTGTCAATATCTTCTTCTTTTGCACTGTAGGTTTTCACTTTGTCCCTCCCTGCCTAATAATTTCATATGTAATTTACTTTTAAAAATAAAAAACTATCGATTCACCTTAAAACACTGTTCCTTTATTAGAAAATAATATAGTAAATTGTAATATAATCAAGCGATGATGTCAAGCAATAATTAGTATATGTTACTAACAAATTAAAAGTGAACCGTTTTTTTAATGATTTACGTTTTAAAAGTGAACTCTT
>JADBKX010000106.1 GCA_014894735.1 Candidatus Sediminicultor sextus
GGGGTTTAGTTCTTACAAATTTTTCTTTTGCCATTTGATTTTTCCTCCTTAAATACAAAAAAATAGTATTCCTATATTTAGCTGATTTAACTGGAGCCCACGACCAGAATTGAACTGGTGACCTCATCCTTACCAAGGATGCGCTCTTCCAACTGAGCTACGCGGGCGCAATGTTTAAAGTGGTGGGGAGGGAAGGGTTCGAACCTTCGAAGGCGTTCAGCCAACGGATCTACAGTCCGCTCCATTTAACCACTTTGGTACCTCCCCATGATTTTCGTATCTCGTATATCGTCGTCCGTATCTCGTTATAGAAACAGGTTTTAAATATTCATCTGATATCCTTAATTATTGCTTCTTTACGAGATACGATTCACGAGATACTACTTTATCATCTTGGAGCCGATGATCCGGTTCGAACGGATGACCTGCTGATTACAAATCAGCTGCTCTGCCAACTGAGCTACATCGGCGATTCTACACATTATAGTTATTTTTAATAATTAAGTCAATCTTTTAAAACTATTTCGTTATTAATTCTAACTTCCTTTTTATCCTTTGTAAAGCATTATCTATAGACTTTACATGCCTTCCTAAATTAGCTGCAATTTCTTGATAAGATTTAGCATCTAAATAAGACTCCAAAACATCTCTTTCTAATTCTGATAATATTCTCTTGATTCTCAGTTTTAGATTGTTCAATTTTTCACTGTTTAAAAATAAGTCCTGAGGATCATTAATGTTCATATTATCTACAATATCCAATAAGGTTCTGTCAGAATCCTCATTATAAATTGGTCTATTAAGAGATATGTATGAATTTAAAGGTATATGTTTTTGCCGGGTAGCACTTTTTATGGCTGTAATAATCTGCCGAGTAATACATAATTCAGCAAATGCCTTAAAAGAGGAAAGTTTTTTAAATTGATAATTTCTTACTGCTTTGTAAAGTCCAATCATTCCTTCCTGAATGATATCTTCCGTATCAGCACCGACCAAAAAATACGAGCGAGCCTTTATTTTTACTAATTTTTTATATCTATTAATCAAACATTCTTCTGCTAACAAATTTCCTTGGCAAGCTAAGCAAATAAGCTCTTCATCATCACAATTCCGGTAATTAATAAAACTCTTTTCCCCTTCTTTTAGCCTCATTAATTAATCCTCCTTAGAGAAATTCGTATCTCGTATATCATTGTTCGTATCTAGTATCTCGTATCTCGTTAGAGAAACAAATTTTAGATATTCAAATTTACTATCCTTAATTATTTGATTCTTTGCGAAATACGATTCACAAGATATGGATACGTTACTTATCTTTTCTTCCACCTTACTCCCTCAGGGGTATCCTCAAGAAGTATTCCTTTTTCCTTCAATTTATCTCTAATTTGATCCGATTCAACCCAATTCCTCTTTTTTCTCGCTTCTTCTCTCCCTTCAATTAATTTCTTAATTTCTTGCTCGAAACTTTCTTCTTGATCAAAGACTTTCATAATTCCCAATATTTCACCGGCTAATTCCTGATAAAATTTAAGAATTTTTTCTAACACTTCTTTATTTTTTGTACTCGGAAAGTTCAGGTAGATATTTACCTCTCTGGCAAAACTGAATAACCAGCTTAGGGCTACAGGGGTATTAAAATCATCATCCATAGCTTCTATAAATTTTTGTTCATTCTCTTTTCTTTTTTCTAAGATCACCTTATCATTTTTATCTTTTGATTTTCTAAATTTACCCTGTTTTAATAAATGTTTTACATTAAAAATTGTATTATTTAATCTCTGCAAACTGCTCTCTGCTTGCTGAAGCTGCTCCTCGTTAAAATTAAGGGGGCTCCTATAATGAGCTGAAAGGATGAAATAGCGAATTATTTCTCCTTTGTATTTCTGGCTGATGTCTCTTACCTTCATTATATTTCCTAAAGATTTAGACATTTTCTGATTATTTAAACAAAGGTAACCATTATGCATCCAGTACCTTACAAACTGTTGATTAGTGTAAGCTTCGCTTTGGGCAATTTCATTTTCATGATGAGGAAAGATTAAATCTGAACCCCCAGTATGTATATCAAAACTTTTTCCCAAATATTTCATCGACATAGCAGAACATTCAATATGCCAACCGGGTCTTCCTTTCCCCCAGGGGCTCTCCCAGGAGGGTTCTCCTTCCTTCATTCTTTTCCATAAGGCAAAATCTATAGATTCCTTCTTTCTTTCATCTACTTCTACTCGTGCTCCTTCTTTTAATTCTTCGATATTTTGACCAGAAAGTTTTCCATAACCTTTGAATTTAGATACATCGAAAAATACATCACCGTCTATTTCGTAAGCATATCCTTTTTCTTCTAATCCTTTTATCAGTTCTATTATCTCCTTGATATGTTCTGTTGCTCGAGGATGAATATCTGCTTTTTCTATATTAAGTGAATCAGCATCAATAAAATACTCTTGGATAAATTTTTCCGCTAATTCCAAGACTGTAATCTTTAATTCTTTTGCTTTATTTATCATTTTATCATCTATATCAGTTAAATTTTGTATGTATTTTACCTTATAACCTTTAAATTTTAGAAACCTTCTAACTACTTCAAAGGTTATAAAGGGTCGAGCATTCCCTATATGAATGTAATTGTAAACTGTAGGTCCACAAACATACATCCCAACTTCTCCTTCTTTGAGGGGGATAAATTCTTCTTTCCTTCGAGTCAAAGTATTATATATCTTTAACACCATTTTTTGTACCTTTTTAAATCATAATTATTTTGGTTAGTTGGTTAGCTAGTTACCCAATTTACCAGTCAATTTAGTTAACTAATTATTTGTTTTGATTTTACTTCCTTAACTAACCAAGTAACCAACTAACTAGCTAACTAATTCTACACGCTATCCTTCATTTTCTCGAAGACAATCTAACTACATTTTTAAATTCATTAGATTTTCTATCCATTACACTTTTTACCCTGCCAAAGATCATCCTACCGGCAGGAGTTTGCAAAATACTGGTTACTAAAATATTCACTTTTTTCCCAATATATTTGTGTCCATCTTCCACTACTATCATGGTACCGTCATCAAGATAAGCAATCCCCTGCTCTGGTTCTTTGCCTTCCTTTATTATTTGGGTATTCATTTCCTCGCCAGGTAAGATAACCGCCTTTAGAGCATTAGATAAATCATTGATATTCAAAACAGGAATCCCCTCAAGCTGGGCAACTTTATTCAAATTATAATCGTTGGTTATTACTTTGGCTTTAATCTCTTTCGCAAGTCTAATTATCTTGGCATCAACCTCTTTGGGTTCATTGTAATCTTTGCCAACAATTTTTACCTTATTCTTTCTGATTTTAGTCATTTTATTAAGTATATCTAAACCTCGGCGCCCTCGGTTCCTTTTTAAAGAATCTGAAGAATCGGCAATATGCTGGAGCTCAGACAAAACAAAACGGGGGATTATAAGTTCACCCTCTAAAAATTCTGTTTGACAAATATCTAAAATACGTCCATCGATAATTACGCTCGTATCTAAGATCTTGGGATAGACAAAATACTTACTATTTTCCTTTCTTCTTACTTTATTAATATTTCTAAAATATCCAAAAAAATTGACTATTTCATCTTTTTTATTAATGCTTATATTTATTCCCAAAGCTCCCAGAATTATGCTTAATATAATAGGAAGATAGGAACCAATTATGGGAATAAATGAGAGTGAATAGGCTAACAAATTTGCAATAATAAGACCAATAATTAATCCAATTGTAGCAGCAGCAAAGTTTTGAGTGGGCATTTTTTGTAAATGGCAAATAATTTCTGAAAATAAACGTTGGATTTTGGCATTAAATAAAAAGGAGAACAAAAAACCAACTGCTCCTCCTCCAGCTATTGCTAAGATCCTGAATAAAATATCATAATAAATATATAAGTCAGAAATAAAATAGAATTTATTATATACCCAATAGCCTATCACTGCGCCAACAATAATAAATATGATTTTTAAAATTCTTTTTGCTGGCATAGTTATTTCCTCCTTCTATGCGCTATTTTATTTACAAGAAAGTATAGAACTATCACCTCCCGTTTTTATATTTTCTAAATTGTATTTTACAAATAATATGTTAAATGATTTTAATTTGATACTTATAGCTCTAGTACACTTATTTACCCAAATACTAAACCTTCAAACTCTTAAGTTATTCCTTTGATTCTCTAAAAACCAAATAAATTATAGCATGCTCCCTTATTTCTGTCAAAATAAGAATCAGTATCGAGTATCGAGAAAGAAAGGTACCAGAGAAAAAGAAGATTAGAAAAACAAAAGTAATAAATATTCTTTTCTCTTTCTTACTGCCTCGCAAAAGTTTACACTAATTATTACTTTTAAATAATCATTTTTTTGCTTTTTAAATATTATTATTTGGGTAATTCACATAATAATTCCTTGACAAAGAGCTTAACCTGTAAGTATAATTAAATAAAGTTAAAATTGAATATTTTAGTCATTTCATTAAAACTATCTCGGCATTTATCTAAATGGCAAAATGTTTTCACGGGGGTACTAATTATGAACAAAGAAAATGGAAATGTTACTTTTCAAAAAAGTGTCGACCAATTTTTAATCCAGCATCGGAGTATCCTTGACCTTATGACAAAATATCAAGAATCTAATGCCCGTGTGAACCGAGCAATTGCTAAAGCGGTTACCCAATGCGGTTGTATAAAAATTAAAGCAGAGAAACAAACCATTCCTTCTAATACAAAACTAACGGAAATCTACAAATTTATGGATGCCCATATAGAAGGCTCATTATGTGATAGTTGTAAAGAAATTATCGAAACAGAATTAGGTTCAAGTCTTTTTTATGCTACTGCAATATGTAACATACTAAATTTAGATTTTGATAAAATAATTAAAAAAGAAGACGAAAGAATCTCAACTTTAGGTATTTATAATCTTACTTAATTGGTTAGCCAATTATGCAATT
>JADBKX010000073.1 GCA_014894735.1 Candidatus Sediminicultor sextus
CTTGATGAGATTGACATCAAAAATATACATCAACATGGTTTTACGAAAGAGAGATATCCTTATAGCTTGGGGAAAACTTATGAATATTTTTCCCAAAAGAATGGGAAAGAGATTAATTCTGAATTAAAGAAAAAAATTGAAGAACTGGGATGGCAAGTTTTTAGACAGATTCCTGAATTAGTTGATGGTGTTTACCGGGTATTAGATATTTTATGCAAAAAATATTTTTTAATCCTGGCTACCTTGGGTGACCCCCAGGTTCAAGAAGAAAAAGTGCAATTAAGCGGTTTAAAAAAATATTTTTCAGAAATTTACGTTTTAAAACAAAAAAATATAGAGGAATATCAAAATATTTTAAAAGAACATAATTTAAATAAGAAGGAGACTTGGATAATAGGCAATAGTGTTCGTTCAGATCTGAATCCTGGTTTAAAATTAGGTGTAAATTGTATTCTAATTCCTTGCTTAAGCTGGAAATTTGAGGAAGAAGAACCTCTATCAGAAAATTATTTACAGTTAGATTCCTTAGAAGAGGTATTAAATTATCTTTAGGTGAAAAAATTACAAATTGATAAGAAAATTAAAATATCCGAGATATTTAAATATAAAAGAAGAAGCATTTGATAGACGGATTGAGAAGGCTTATAAATTACTCTCTTCCTGTGAGGTATGTCCTCATAAATGTAGAGTAAATCGTCTAAAAGGTGAACGAGGATTCTGTCGTTCGAGTGAAGAGGTGATGATCTCCAGTTATAATACTCACTTTGGAGAAGAACCGCCCCTGGTGGGTAACTTCGGTTCGGGCACCATATTTTTTACCAACTGTAATTTAAAGTGTATTTATTGTCAGAATTATCCCATAAGCCAGTTAGGAAATGGCAATAAAGTTACCTTACAAGAATTGGCTAAAATTATGCTTGCTTTACAGAAAAGGAAATGCCATAATATTAATTTGGTTACTCCGACCCATTTTGTACCCCAGATATTAAAGAGTCTTAAATTGGCTATTAAAATGGGTTTATGCATTCCCCTAGTCTATAATACCAGTGGTTATGATTCTGTAAATACTTTGAAATTACTTGATAGTGTCGTGGATATATATCTCCCTGATGCCAGATATGCCGATAATGAGATTGCCAGAAAATATTCATCTGCCCCTAACTATTTTAAAATAATGAAGAAGTCGTTGAAGGAAATGTACCGACAGGTGGGGGATCTGGCAGTAGATAAAACCGGAGTAGCTCGCTCAGGATTAATTGTTCGTCATTTAGTTTTACCAGGGGGCTTGAGTGGTACTAAAAAGATTATGCATTTTATTACCCGGGAAATTTCCCCTCATACCTATATAAGCTTGATGGCTCAATATTTTCCAGCTTACCAGGCCGACCAATTTCCCCCTTTATCCCGAAGGATAGATAAGAAAGAATATAGGGAGGCATTACAAGCTTTTAAGGAAGAGGGATTAGAAAATGGCTGGTTTCAGAAAGATATATAAAGTTGTGAATGTCGTATTGTAATTATTTTAAGGAGAAAGAAAAGAGAAAATATGAAAGGTATTCAAGCAGAAATTTATTTATTAATAATAGTAATTATATGGGGCTCCACCTTTGCCTTGATTAAAGGGGTTATTGATTTGATCCCTCCTTATACTTACCTAACTTATCGATTTTTATTGGCCGCTATGATTCTAATATTAATATTCTGGAAGAGGATGAAAGAAATCAATATAATGGTTTTAAAGAAAGGTTCTCTAATTGGGATTTTCCTCTTTTTAGGTTATACTCTTCAGACTGTGGGGATAAAGTACACTACAGCTACCAAGGCCGGTTTTATTACCGGTTTGTCTGTAGTTTTGGTCCCTATTATTTCTCATTTTTTTATCAAAGAGAAAATCAATCGAAATTCGGTTATAGGAGTAGTTTTAGCATTCACCGGATTATGGTTTCTAAATTATAGCAGCAGCCTTAGTTTTAATTTAGGGGATTTTTTAGTTTTATTATGTGCTTTTTCCTTTGCAATGCATATTATATCTGTAGGGTTATTTAGTAAAAAGTTAGATTATGTTCTTTTGGCGATTACTCAAATAACGGTAGTTTTTGTATTATCTTTATTAATGGCTTTAATTTTTGAAAGACCGGCTATCCATCTTTCCTATTCATCTGATATATGGTGGTCGATTGTGATAACCGGAATATTTGCTACTGCTCTGGCTTTCTATATGCAAAATAGATTTCAAAGATATTCCACTGCCACTAAAACCGCTATTATTTTTTCCGGGGAACCGATATTTGCAGCGGTCTTTGCCTACTTTTTATTAGGAGAGAAAGTAGGTGTTATCGCCTGGGTAGGAGGATTGTTGATAATCTTTGGTATGGCTATATCTCAAAGGAAAGAAAAGATATAATCTTTTATTTTTTTATTTCTTCTATCAGGTCTTTTACTTCTTCAAGTTTTTCAGGGATTGTTTTAGGCATACCTTCTTTTCTGATATATACTTTTTCCCAGAAAGGTTTAGAAAGTTCACTATATTCTTTCGAGTATTTATCCAGATGTTCTGCGCACTTGGTTAATATTGTATGAGCGTTACCGTGTGTAGGATAAGCATTACATTCATTAATGACTTCCCTTAACACCCTGGGGTTGTCAATAATCATACAAGGTAACATCAAATTGTCAGAATAAGGTTGTCTTTTCCTTATGGCCTTAAATAAGGGAGAAGCCAGAGCCTCTCTTAATGTGGCATTTCTTACATTATGGGTAGCACAATGGGTAAAGACACAGGGTTCATAATCTCCTTTTACATTTACATGTAAATATCCGGATTGGCGGCCTCCGGCAATACAGCCATTTACGTGCATTCCATCATTCCAGAAATCCCCGATAAAGACCGGGTACCTGTTTCTCAGGTAATTGACTCTTCTCCATCCATAAAGTCTTTGTTCCGGAGTCTGCATCAAGTTCACATCAGGGTTTTTGCCGATAGGAATGTAAGTAAAGTACCAACCAAAAGCACAGCCTTTTTCTTCGGTTAATAATTTCATTAGTTCATCACTGTAGACGATTTCAGTATTGTGTCTGGTAGGAGTAATAGAAAAACCATAAATTAGTCTGGCTTCCTTACAGTTATCCATGGCCTGCATTACTTTTTCCCATACTCCTTCCCCTCGGCGCTGGTCAGTTTCCTTTTTAAATCCTTCTACGCTTATAGCCGGGGCAACATTACCTAATTCCTGTAGTTTTAAAGCCATATTTTTATCTATAAAGGTTCCATTGGTGTAAATCATAAAAGTTGCGTCATTATGTTTTTTGTAGATATCTAACATATCGTCTCTAACAAAAGGCTCACCTCCGGAAATAACGTAGAAATAAGTTCCCATTTCCTTGGCTTCAGTTATAATTTTATCTATATATTCAAGAGGGAGGTCATCTTTTTTAGAATAATCTCCGGCATAACACCCTATACATCTAAGATTGCATCTCATAGTAGGGCTGATAACTATAGTAGCAGGACAGGGGATACCTTCTTTTTTTTCAAAATTCTCTCTATTTTTTGGCCCCAGTAAAATATAATTAATCATAAAATTTAATACTATTTTATCCCGAACATTAGGATGGATTTCCTTTAATACTTTTTGGGCAAGAAAATAAGCAGGAGCTTTTTCCTCAAACATTTTTCTGACTTTGCCTATTTTGGGTTTGAATTTAGGAGCGATTCTTTCTGCAGCATAGGTTAGTCGAATCAGATTCTCATCAGAAGTATTACTTAAGGCTTTCATAATAAGGTTCACAGTCTGTTTGGTAGTGTTTTTTTTAAATTTTTCTATATAACCCAAAGTGGTTCCCTCCTGTAAAGAAATTTGAAATTATTTTAAAAAGTTTACTCCTTATTCTTAATATTTATTTCATCAAAAGTTTTTAAGAAATCTAACTATGATTTTTTTTCAGCTATCCCTTCGGTGATTTTTTTTATAAGAAGGATTAAAATAAGTAAGACACAAGCACAAAAAATAAGGGGAGATTTGGTTTGCAAGGCTTCTTTAAACAGATCTTTTAGTTATTCTCATAAATGAAATCTCCCAAAAGACCCAAAAAGTAATTTAAAAAAAATACATTTTTTACAACTTCATTATATCACCTTAAAACAATTTTGCAAAATTGTTAGAATATTTTTTTAGAATACCTGAATAAGATTTTGGTATTATGATAAAAAGTATTATAATTATATAAAATATTTCTTTTATTCACTTAAAAAAGGAAAACAGAAAGCAAGATATGAAAATTATTAATAAATAGAAGGGAGAAAAGTTGAATGAAAAAAGATAAAGATTCTTTAGATAATTCCGCAGCACAGGATGAATTAAAGGAATTGGATAATCTGGAAGATTCGTTAGAAGCAGAAGATTTAAAAAAATTAGATTAAAAATTCAAGAGGAGTGAAAAATGGTCTTAGAGGTAATTAGAAAAAGACAGAGTGTTCGAAGTTATCAGGACAAAGAAATTCCGGAAGAAGTATTACAGCAGGTATTAGAAGCAGGCAGGTTAGCCCCGTCAGCTAGTAATAAACAGTGCTGGAAATTTATTGTAGTAAAAGATGAAGATTTAAGAAAAAAATTGATTCCTGCTTGTAAAAATCAGAAATTTATAGGAGAAGCCCCGGTGGTTATAGCGGGGTGTGCTACTAATCCTGATTATGTGATGACCTGTGGAGAGCATTCATATCCTATTGATTTAGCTATTGCTCTCGATCACATGAGCCTGCAAGCCGCTGCCTTGGGATTGGGGACCTGCTGGATAGGGGCTTTCTATCAGGATCAAGTTAAAGAAATTTTAGGTGTACCAGAGGATGTGAGAGTTGTGTCTCTTATGCCTTTAGGATATCCTAAAGAATTAGGTACCAAGACCGAAAGAAAGCCTTTATCAGAAATTATTTGCTA
>JADBKX010000076.1 GCA_014894735.1 Candidatus Sediminicultor sextus
GAAGAATTTGTTCTTCTATGCAAGTCTATACGCAGTTTACCCGAAAAATGGCACGGACTAAAAGATGTGGAGATAAGATATAGAAAAAGATATTTAGACCTAATGGTAAATCCCTCAGTCAGAGAAATTTTTATTAAAAGGAGTAAGGTTATACAATCCATAAGAAATTTTTTAGATAATAGAGGCTTTTTAGAAGTTGAAACTCCCATAATGCAGCCTATTCCCGGTGGGGCTACAGCTCGTCCCTTTATCACTCACCATAATGCTCTTCATAGAGATTTTTACTTAAGGATTGCCCCGGAACTATATTTAAAACGCTTATTAGTTGGAGGGCTTGAAAAGGTATATGAGTTAAGCCGTAATTTTAGAAACGAAGGTATTTCTACTAAACATAATCCCGAATTTACTATGTTGGAGTTATATGAAGCATATGGTGATTACCATAGCATGATGCAAATTACCGAAGAATTGATATTATATATACTAAAGAATGTTTTAGGTAATTTGGAAATTGAGTATCAGGGAAATAAAATTGATTTTACTCCTCCTTGGAAAAGAATAAGCATGTATAAGGCAATAGAAGAAGCAGTTGGAATTCGGGTGGATAAGATTTCTCAAAAAGATTTTAGTAAAATTGTAAAGGAATATAACTTAGATATAAAAGGTAATATAAATAGAGGTGAAATTATTAATGAGCTTTTCGAAAAATTTGTAGAGCCAACCTTAATTCAACCAACTTTTGTTATTGACTATCCCCTCGAACTTTCACCTTTATCAAAACAGAACAAAGATAACCCGGAATTAGTAGAGCGCTTTGAGCTGTTTATCAGTTCAATGGAACTAGTCAATGCCTTTACCGAATTGAACGACCCGGCAGAACAGGAACGTCGGTTCGAAGAACAGGTTGCCAAGAAAGAAGCAGGAGACCTGGAAAGTCACTTTATGGATAAAGATTATGTCGAAGCTTTAGAATATGGTATGCCTCCTGCAGGCGGTTTAGGCATAGGCATTGATAGGTTAATGATGTTGCTTACTAACTCTGATTCAATTAAAGAAGTTATCCTCTTTCCGCAATTAAAATCAAAAGAGTAAATTTGTATATCGTATATAGTATATAGTGAAGAAAGAAAAGAAAACAGAAGATTTGTTAGTTGGTTAGTCCAACCAATCGTAGGACAGGCGTCTTGCCTGTTTATAATGTCATTGCGAGAGAACGAAGTGAGCGTGGCAATCTCATCTAAAAAATATAAACCATTAACTAAAGACCAGTTTTATATCTTGTATCTTTTTAAACTGTAAACCGAAAACTGATAAATGAAAACCTGAATTTAATACTATCGACTATTCACTAACGACTAAACTAATTGGTAAATTGGCAAATTGGTCAATTGGGTAATTGATAAACATATGAGATTAGATAAATTTTTAAAAGTAAGCAGATTAATGAAGAGAAGAACAGAAGCGAAAAAAGCTTGTCTGGCTAAATGCATTAGGATTAATGATCGAATTGCCAAAGCAGGGGATGAAGTTAAAATTGCTGACGAAATTGAAATTAACTTGTCGAATAAAATTTTACGGGTAAAAGTATTAGAAGTCCCTTTAAAAAATATTCTGGCAAAACAAGCTGTTTTTTTGTATGAGGTTTTAAAGGAAATTAAAAAAGAAGAAAATTAAGAAATAAAATTCAAATTAGTATTTAGTATATAGTATGTAGAATATAGTTAAGAAAAAAGAAAAAATTCAAGAATTTGAAGCAAAAATTTTATTTATCCCACAACAATTAGTGAAAAAGGGTTTGGAAAAATGGAAGAAAAAATGAAAGAATTGTCTGAAAAAATAATAAGGTTATTGGAAGAGAAAAAAATCCAGGAAGTAAAAGAAATTATTTTTGACCTCTATCCTACGGAGTTTACCGAGTTAACCGACTATTTACCATTAGAAAAAACGGTCGAAATCTTTAAATTAATTAAAGACGATGAGAAAATTGCGGAATTGCTTTCAGAATTAAATTCAGAATTACAAGCAAATATTATGGATGCTCTGGGTAAGGAGAAGGCTTCTGATATCTTAGAAGAAATGGATACTGATGAAGCAGCTGATTTTTTAGGGGAGATAACTCCTGAGGAATCCCGTGAATTATTAGATTTGATGCCTAAAGAAGAGGCAAAAGAGATCGAGGAACTATTAAAGTATGAAGAGAATACTGCCGGAAGCATAATGAACAATGAGTTTGTTGCTCTTCCTGAAGATCTTACTGCTGAGGAAGCAATAAACAAGATAAGAGAACTTAGCCCGGAAGCAGAGATGATTTACTATATTTATATTGTAGATAAAAGAGAGAAACTAATTGGAGTTATTTCTTTGCGAGATTTAATCATGGCTAATCCTAAAGCTAAAATATCAGAAATTGTGGAAGAAGACGTAGTCAGCGTTTTGGACACAGAGGACCAGGAAACAGCAGCCAGAATAATTGCTGATTACGATTTTTTAGCTATACCAGTTATTAGTAGGAAGGGAACTTTATTAGGTATTATTACTGTTGACGATATTATCGATGTATTGGAAGAAGAGGTTACCGAGGATATTCATACGATGGTTGGTTCATCCGAGGTATATGAAGATAAGCTTATAAAAGCAAGCCCCTCAACTAGAGCAAAGGCTCGAATTCCTTGGTTATTTATATGCTTATTTGGTGATATTATTTCTGGTTTAATTATAAAATTTAATTCTGGGATATTGCAAAGTATAATAGCTATGGCATTTTTTATCCCCGTAATTTTGGATATGGGTGGAAACGTGGGATCACAATCCTCCACCATTACTGTTCGTGCTTTAGCTACTGGACAAATTGAAATAGATGAATTGTGGAAGAATATATGGGCTGAAGTTAAAGTAGGGTGTATAATAGGTTTAGTTGCGGGAGTAGTTATGTCTTTTATAGCACTTTTATGGCAAAACAATTATTTATTAGGTCTATTAATAGGGATATCATTAGGTGTGACTATGATTACAGCTACGACTATGGGGGCTTTATTTCCTTTAATTTTTACAAAAATCAAGATTGATCCAGCAATTTCTGCCGGTCCCTTTATTACCACTGCAATTGATGTGAGTGGCTTGTTAATTTATTTTAGCTTGGGTTCTTTTTTATTTAGACATTTTGGTATATAAAATTTAAATTTCAATTAATTTAGGTGACAATAATTTAAATATTTTATTAAATAAATAGAGAGGAGAGGGATAAGATGAGTGAAATATTTGATGTATATGCGAGAGAAATATTAGATTCCAGAGGTAATCCTACCGTTGAAGTAGAAGTAGAACTGGAAAGCGGAACTGTAGGAGTAGCTCAAGTTCCATCCGGAGCCAGTACCGGCGCGCATGAGGCTATTGAATTAAGAGATGGTGACCCGAAAAGGTACTTAGGAAAAGGAGTTCTTAAGGCGGTCGAGAATGTAAATGAGATTATTGCTCCTGAAATTATCGGTTATGATGCCACAGATCAATTATTAATTGATAGCCTGTTAATTAAACTTGATGGGACTCCTAATAAAAACCGTTTGGGAGCCAATGCTATTTTAGGTGTATCTTTAGCTACAGTAAAAGCTGCAGCAGAATTTTTTGGATTGCCTTTATATTGCTATATCGGCGGAATTAATGCCAAAGAGCTTCCTGTTCCTATGATGAATATATTAAATGGCGGCAAACATGCCGATAGCGGAGTGGATTTGCAGGAATTTATGATTGTTCCGGCTGGTGGAGCTAATTTTAGAGAGAGTCTTCGGATGGGAGTAGAAACTTTTCATACTCTGAAAAAAGTATTGAAAGATAAAGGGTACAATGTAGCGGTGGGAGATGAGGGTGGATTTGCTCCTAATTTAAAATCCAGCGAAGAGGCGATCCAGTTAATAGTAGAAGCCATTAAAAAAGCAGGGTATAATCCAGGTAAGGATATTTTTATAGCTTTAGACCCTGCTGCTTCAGAATTATGCCAGGATGGAAAATATATATTATCTCGAGAGGGAGTAACTCGAACTTCCGGTGAAATGATAGATTATTATGCTTCTTTAATAGATAAATATCCTATAATTTCCATAGAAGACGGTCTTGCAGAAGATGATTGGGAAGGATGGCAAAAACTAACTCAAAAATTAGGTCATAAAATACAAATTGTAGGAGACGACCTTTATGTTACTGATAAGAAGAGACTTAGCAAAGGGATTGAATTAAAGGCTTCTAACTCAATTTTAATAAAATTAAACCAGATTGGAACTTTAACCGAAACTTTAGATACTATTGAAACAGCAAAGAGGGCGGCTTTTACTGCGGTAATTTCTCATCGTTCCGGAGAAACGGAAGACACTACTATTGCTGATTTAGCTGTGGCAACTAATATTGGGCAGATTAAAACTGGTTCTCTTTGCAGAACGGACCGAATTGCCAAATACAACCAATTACTGCGTATTGAAGAACAATTAGGAGATTCATCAATTTATCGCGGAAAGGCAGTATTTAATATAAAATAAAATGATATCAATTAGGTCAATATTTCATTCTAAAATAGTTTTAGCTATAATTTTACTTTTAATATTGTATATAGTTTTTTTATTTTCGGATAAATATGCCCGGGCATTGCAATTAAAAGAAGATATTAAAAGATTTGAATCAGAGATAGAAGAATTAAAAATGAAAAATAATAATTTATTAGAAGAGGTGGAATTATTAAAATCTGATAAATCTGTAGAAAAAATTGCCCGAGAGGAATTGGGTCTTACCAAACCTGATGAAATATTGATTAAAGGTATTGAAAAAT
>JADBKX010000141.1 GCA_014894735.1 Candidatus Sediminicultor sextus
GCTGATATTCATCTGGGGATGGAAAATTATGGACGGATAGACTCTTCCACTGGCTTACATACCCGATTAAAGGATTTTATAAAATGTTTTAGTTATGCCATTGATATTGCTCTGGAAGAAAAGGTGGATTTGGTAATATTCACCGGTGATGCTTACAAAAATAGCAATCCCAATCCTACCCATCAACGTGAATTCGCCCGGCAGATTTATAGATTAAGCGAAGCAGAAATCCCGGTAATCATGATCAATGGAAACCATGATAACCCAGTATCTTTCGGTCGGGCTACCTCCCTGGATATCTTTGATATTTTAAATGTCTCCGGAGTAAGAGTAGTAACTGAGCCGGAGATGTTAAATATTGAGACCAAGGCAGGGTCGGTTCAAGTCTTCGGTCTGCCCTGGCCTACCAAAAACCTTTTTCTTACCAAAGAAGAATATAAAGATTTTACCGATGAGGAAATTACTAAGGAAATTCAGAAGAGGGCAAGTGAAAAGATCAGAGAATTTGCCCGGAGGATGAAGCCGGGTACTCCCGCCATTTTTGCTGCCCACCTGGCTGCTGCAGACGCAACTTATTCCGGCTCAGAGAGGTCGGCAATCATAGGCAGGGACCCGGTGTTTTCCACTCAAGTATTGGCTCAAAAAGAATTTGATTATGTAGCTTTGGGCCATATCCATAAATTTCAAGATTTAAATCTCAACAATCGTCCTCCGGTAGTCTATCCGGGGAGTATTGAAAGAATAAATTTTGGTGAGGAGAAGGAAGATAAAGGGATTTGTTTGGTGAGTATAGAAAAAGGCAGCACTTCTTATGAATTTATTCCTCTTCCTGCTCGAAAGTTTGTCACCATAGATGTGGTAATTAGCGAAGAGCAAGACCCCACTAACACTTTGTTAGGGGAGATTGAAAAGGTTGATTTATCTGAGGCAGTGGTAAGGGTATTTTATACTATGCCGGCAGAGAGGGAAGACCTACTGGATTTTAAAAGGATAAACTCTGCCCTGGAAAGAGCCTTTTTAGTGAGCGCTATTGCCAAAAAATCTAAACCTCTGGAACGAAGAAAAAGGGTGGAAGAAATTACAGAAAATTTGGGGATGTTAGAAGCCATGGATAAATATATCCAGAGCAATTCCCATTTAGTTCCTTTGTCTAGCGAATTGAAAATTTATGCCCAAAAATTAGAAAAAGAATTAGAAGGAAATGTATAAAGAAGGAAGGATGAAAAATTGATACCGGTAACATTAGCCCTGAAAAATTTTTTAAGTTATGGGGAAGATGTCCCCCCTCTCGATTTTACCCAGTTTCATATAGCCTGTCTTTCGGGTAATAATGGTCAGGGCAAATCCGCCCTTCTGGATGCTTTAACCTGGGCAGTATGGGGAGAAGGAAGAAAAGCCAGCCAGGAGAAGAAAGCTGATCACAGTCTTTTGCGGATAGGCCAGAAAGATATGCAGGTAGAATTTGTATTTGATCTGGAAGGAGACAGATATCGTATTATTAGAACTTTTTCTCTTGGCCAAAAGAGTTCCCGCTCAAGTTTAGAATTTCAGGTTTTCAGTCAAGAAGATAACGAATATATTTCTCTCACCTGTTCTTCCATTCGAGAAACCCAGGAAAGAATTATCAAAACTCTAAGGATAGATTATCATACCTTTATCAATTCCGCTTTTATCCTTCAAGGACGAATAGATGAATTTAGCCGAAAGAGCGCCCGGGAAAGAAAGGAAATTTTATCCGAAATTTTAGGTCTTTCCCGTTATGATGAACTGGCTAATTTGTCCAAATCTCATCTTAAAGAAATTAATAATATTATCATGACTAAAGAAAGCAGATTGGAATATATCTATCAGGAAACGGCCAACCTTGATTTTTATAAAAAGAAGATAAAGGAATTGTCAGAAAGTTACCAGGATATTTTCGGGAAGATAAAAACAGAAGAAACAAAAGTGGGTAAATTAAAAGAGGAAATAAATCTCTTGAAACATAAAAGTGAACAATACGCAGAATTGGAAGGCCAAATAGAGCAATATAGGCGAGAGGTTGTGCGAGGGCAAAAACAGATTGAATTAAGAAAGAAAGAAATTATCGATTGTGAAAAAATAATTTCTCAAAAAGAGAAAGTTTTAAATGATTTTAAAAATTATCAGAAATTTAATACTGAGAACAATGAATTTAGCCGAAAGCTCCAAAAAATCAGGAAAATAGAAGAAGAAAAAGTTTTTACCGAGAGGAAGATAGAAAATGAGCGAGCAGATTTAGAAGTAAAAGTTAGAAATAAAAACGATAGATACAAAGATTTAAAGGTCAAGGTCGAGCAGGGGGCAAAAAATAAGGTCAAGCTTTTGGAATTAGAAAAAAAGATGAAGGAGATAAAATCACTCGAAGAGCAGAGTGAAGAAATTCGGCAAAAAGGCAGCGAACTAAATGTAAAAATAAACAGTATTAAAGGTCAGATAGAAAGATTAGAAAAAGACCATAAAGATAATCAGGAAAAACTGCGTCTGTTAAGGGAGAATCCAGAGGGAGAATGCCCTTTGTGTGAGGCAAAATTAAACGCAGAGAGAAAGAGGAAGATTGAGGATAATATAAATAAAGAAATGAGTTTAAATCTTGAACAGATAGAGAAAGCAAGAAAAGAGACAGAGGAGTCGAGCAAGCAGAAAGATAAATTAGCAGAAAAGTGGAGAGAGACTAACCAAAAATTAAAAGATAAAGATGTCTGGCAGCAAAAATTGAGTAAGGGACATTTTGAATATGAAGAATCCAAGCAAGCTGCAAAACTGATGGTTGGCTTGCAGGAAGAGATTAAAAAATTAGAAAAAACTATCCAGGAGAAGGATTATGCCCCAGAAGAACAGAATAGATTAAAAGAATTTGAAGGCCAGATAAAAAAAATTGGTTACGATGAAGCAAGACACCGTCAGTTAATCCGTAAGATTGAAGAATTAAGTAATGCCCCTCTGGAAAAAGCAAAATTAGAAGAGGCAGAGAAGAAGATTGATTCTTTAAGAGACGGGCTATCCGAATTACAAGAACATTATCAACAGAAAGAATTAGATTTAAAAGATTCGGAGAAGAAGAAAGAGAAAGTAAAAATAGAATTAAAAGAACTTCCTTCCCTGAAAGAAAAATTAGTTCAAGGTGAACAGGTATTAAATTCTGATCAGATCCTTAAAGATAAAATTTTAGAAGAAAGAGGAGGGTATCAGAGCAAATTGGAGCAGTGTCTTAAATTGGGAAAAGAGAAGAAAGAGATAAGTAAAGAATTAGAAAAAAGCACAAAAGAGCAGAATATTTATGAGAAATTGATTATTGCTTTTGGAAAGAATGGAATTCAGGCACTGATTATTGAAAATGCCTTACCGGAAATCGAAGAAGAGGCTAATGACCTGTTGGCTAAACTAACTAATAATAGCACCCAGATTTCTATCGAGTCTCTCCGTGATTTGAAGAGCGGGGGGATAAAAGAGACCTTAGATATCAAGATAAGTGATGAATTAGGAATCCGAGACTATGAGATGTATAGCGGGGGAGAGGCCTTTAGGATAGATTTTTCTTTAAGAATTGCTCTGTCCAAGTTATTGACCAGAAGGGCAGGGACTAAATTAAGGACTCTGGTTATAGATGAGGGATTTGGTACCCAGGATGAAGAGGGCATAGATAACCTGGTACAGGCTATCCAATCTATAAGTGAAGATTTTGATAAGATATTAGTTATCACTCACCTGGAATCATTAAGAGATGCCTTTCCGGTAAGAATCGAGGTAACCAAACTTCCTGAGATTGGTTCCCGATTTGAGATGATAAAAAATTAAGGTAGTTATTCAGTGTATGGCCATTATGACGACTCTCTTAAAAGATTTTTTTGAAAATTATCTCAAATATAGTTATAATAAAAAATAAAAAACTAAAAAGGGGAATAATATGAACGTTAAGTATGAATTATTTGGAACAACTCCAGAAGGGGAAAAAGTCGGAAAATTCATTTTAAATAACTCCAAAGGGATTACTGCCACGGTAATGAGCCTGGGCGGTACCGTTATCTCCCTTAAAATGCCTGACCGAGAAGGAGAAATTAAAGAAGTAACTCTCGGTTTTGATAATCTTCAACAATATCTGGCTGGTCATTCTTATTTTGGTGCGGTAATCGGTCGTTTTGCTAATCGTATCGCCAAAGGAGTTTTTCAGTTGGATGGTGTTAGATATTATCTTGCCCGTAATGAGAATGATCTGAATCACCTGCATGGCGGGAACAAGGGATTTGATAAGGTTGTCTGGCAAGCTGAGAGTTTCGAAGACACTGCTTTAACCGGAGTGATCTTCTCTTATCTCAGTTCAGATGGAGAGGAAGGATACCCTGGAAATCTAAGAGTGACAGTAACCTACAGTCTGAATGAAGATAATGAGTTTAAAATTGAATATAATGCTCAAACAGATAAACCGACTATTGTGAATCTAACTAACCATACTTACTGGAATCTGGCTGGTGCAGGTTCTGGAACAGTTATGAATCATCAGTTGACTCTTAAAGGTAAAAAATACCTCCCGGTTAATAATAATCTAATTCCCACCGGAGAAATTAAGACTGTTTACGGTACTCCTATGGATTTTACCAAGCCGAAATTAATTGGAAAAGATATTAATGATACTGCAGGCGGTTATGACCACTGCTTTGTTATCGAATCGCTAAATCAAGAGCTCAGCCTGGCGGCAAAGCTTTATGAACCGGAAAGCGGCCGCACTATGGAAATTTTAACCACCACACCAGGTATCCAATTTTATTCTGGGAACTT
>JADBKX010000114.1 GCA_014894735.1 Candidatus Sediminicultor sextus
TTTTTCCTACTCCTGTGGGTCCCATAAAAATAAATGACCCTACCGGTCTATTGGGGTCGGCTATCCCCACTCGAGATCTTCTGATAGCATTGGAAATTAATCTAATCGCCTCATCTTGCCCAACGACTCTTTTTGTAAGCTCTTCTTCCATCCTGACTAGTTTATTCGCTTCACCTTCCATAAGTCGGCCAACAGGAATACCAGTCCATTTAGAGACAACCTCTGCAATATCCTCTTCATCCACTTCTTCTTTAAGCATTTTGGTCTCTTTTTGCAAAGAAGCCAACTTTTTATTTTCTTCCTCCAATTTTTTTTGAAGCTGAGGTAATACGCCATACCTTAGTTCGGCAACTCGATTAAGGTTCCCTTCTCTCTCTGTTTTTTCGGCTTCTAATTTAGATTTTTCAATATTACTTTTTATCTCATGAATTTTTTGAATATATTCTTTTTCATTATTCCAATGCAATTTCATACTATCCCTTTTTTCTTTAAGGGTACTTAGTTCCCGCTCTATCTTTTTTAAACGTTCTTGAGAGCTCGCATCTTTCTCTTTTTTTAAAGCTTGTTTTTCTATCTCTAATTGAATAATTTTTCTCTCTACTTCATCTATTTCGATAGGCATACTATCAATCTCTATTCTTAGGCTGGCAGCTGACTCATCAACTAAATCGATAGCTTTGTCAGGTAAAAATCTATCTGAAATGTAACGATCAGATAAGATAGCTGCTGCGATTAAAGCGGAATCTTTAATTTTTACCCCATGGTGCACTTCGTATCTTTCTTTTAAGCCTCTTAAAATAGCAATAGTATCTTCTACTGAGGGTTCTTTAATGAGAATAGGCTGAAAACGGCGCTCTAAAGCTGCATCTTTTTCGATATATTTTTTGTACTCTCTTAAAGTCGTCGCCCCGATACAGTGTAATTCTCCCCGGGCTAAAGCTGGTTTTAACATATTGGAAGCATCTATGGCACCTTCGGCTGCTCCCGCTCCTACTAAAGTATGAATTTCATCTATAAAAACAATTATTCCCCCTTCAGATTCCTGAACCTCCTTTAAAACTGCTTTTAGACGATCTTCAAATTCCCCTCTATATTTTGCACCTGCTACCATGGAACTTATATCCAAGACTATTATTTTCTTATTCTTTAATCCTTCCGGAACATCTCCCCGTACAATTCTTTGAGATAGACCTTCAGCAATGGCAGTTTTCCCTACTCCAGGTTCACCTATTAGCATAGGGTTATTCTTGGTACGACGGGAGAGAATTTGCATAACTTTTCTTATCTCTTCGTCCCGCCCAATTACCGGATCAAGTTTTCCTCTTCTGGCTAACTCTGTTAAATCACGAGAATAACGTTCTAAGGCCTGATATTTCTCTTCCGGGTTTTGATCAGTCACTCTTTGGCTTCCTCGAATATTTAACAAGGCCTGATAAATTTTATCTTTGTTAATGCCTTCTTCTTTTAATAAATCACTAACCCTGGTTCCTTCTGCTTCAACCAAAGCAATGAATAAATGTTCCGTACTAACATATTCATCTTTTACTTTTTGAGCTTCCTGTTGAGCCGTATTTAATATATCGTTAAGTTCATTTCCGATATATTGTTGCCCTCCACCACCTCCATAGACTTGAGGAATTTTTTCTAATACTCTTTCTAATTTTACTTTAAGTTCTTCAGAACTAACTTCTAATTTCTGCAATACCGAAGGAACAACTCCGTCTTTTTGATTAATTAATGCTAATAAAAGATGTTCGCTTTTTATCTCTTGATGGTTATAGCTGGAAGCAATTTGTTGTGCTTCACCAATTGCTTCCTGAGCTTTGATAGTAAATTTATCAAGTTTCATCATCTCTATCACTCCTTTACAATCATGTCAGGGGACGGTTGTCCTTTGACACTATTTTTAACCATTTAATTAAAAAATCATTCTCTTCTTTATTTCCTACAGTTATACGCAAAAAATATCTGGAGGTTGAGAAAATCGGATCAGAAACTGTTTGTACCAAAATTCCTTGTTTTAGCAAATTATTATAAACTAAGTCTAAATTTTCTTTAGAGCCAGCCTCAACCAGAACAAAGTTAGTCCGTGAAGGATGAGCTTTGAAGGATGGGAGCTTATTTATTCTGTCGGTTAATCTTTCGCGTTCTTTAATAATCTTCTTTATGTTATCTTTTAAAATTTTTTTATTTTCAAAAACTACCTGGGCAGCAAGTTGGGAAAAAGTATTGACATTAAAAGGACTTTTAACTTTTCTCACTTCATTGATGATTTCAGGATTAGAAAGTAAATATCCCACCCGTAAACTGGCTAAACTGTAAGCTTTGGAAAATGTTCTAAGAATAACCAAATTGTCGTAACGAGAAATAAGAGGTACAAAAGTCTTTTCCCCAAACTCATAGTAAGCTTCGTCCACTACTACCAGACAACCTGATTCTTCAATTATTTTTATCATCTTATCTTCGGCAAAATAATTTCCAGTAGGGGCGTTAGGATAAGCTATAAAAATTATAGAAGAATCTTCTTTTTTTGCTTCCTCTAAAACCTTACCCTCATTTAAACTAAAATTGCTCTGACTTAAAGGAATTTGTACAAAATTAGATCCGTTAATCATTGAATAAATTTTATACATGACAAAAGAGGGTGCGGTGGTAATTATTCTTCTCCCCTTTTCGGAAAAAGCCTTAATTAAATAATCAATAACTTCATCAGACCCATTTCCTATAACTATATTATCTCTGGTTAAACCCCAGAAGGAAGAAACCATTTCACTTAATTTCACAGAATTTGCGTTAGGGTAACGAGAATATTCTAAATTTTTAGCCTTCCTTAATATTTCTTCAATAATTTCTTCTGGCAAACCATAAGGGTTTTCATTGGCATTTAGTTTTATCTTATAGGGTAGTTCGTGAGGATCATAAGGTTTCAGTTCTTTTAAACTATCGCGATAAAATTTTTTATTTTTTTCCATATCTTACTTCTCCCTTTCATCTAACATTTTTAATATTTTAATATTTTTACTTTTTTTCTAAGCTCCTGATTTGATCCCGTAATTTAGCAGCTTCCTCGTAATTTTCTATCTCTATTGCTTTCTCCATCTTTTGTTGTAACTCGGCAAGTTTTATTTCTTTTTCATTCTCTAAGGTAATTTTCTCGGTGGAAGCCTTATTTAATACTTCTTCAGTTACGTAAATAGGGGCACTTGCCCTCAGGGCTAAAGCAATAGCGTCACTCGGTCTGGCATCAATTTCTTTTTCCGTTTGATTTATTTTTAATCTAACTGAAGCAAAATAAGTATTATCCTTAATATCGCAAATGACTACCCTTGTTACAACTACGCCAAGGGAATCTAAAATATTTTTTACTAAATCATGGGGTAAAGGTCTTACTGGTTTTACTTTTTCCAAAGCTAAAGAAATCATCTTCGCTTCATAATGCCCTACCCAGATAGGAAGCCACCTTTTTTCAGTTTCATCTTTTAAAATTACCACAAAACCTTTTGTCACCGGATCAATTGCTACACCGGAAATTTTTACCCTGATCATTTTTATCCCTCTTTTTTTTGCATTTTAGCATATTTTATTTTTAATTTTAAGATTTTTCTTTTTCTCTATATATTATATTCTACAAAAAATATAAAATTCCTGCATAAATTTTAATTTTTTTTTAAAATTTTACCAGCTATAAATTATTTCTCCAATTCACCAATTCACCGATTGACCAATTGAATTAGTCGTTAGTGTTAAATTCAGGTTTTTAGTTTATGGTTTTTAGTTTTTAGATAAAAAGTAGAATGGTATTTTTTTTCCTTTCTCTTTCTTCACTATATACTCGATACTCGATACTTTCTTTATATCAAAATTGATTACCCTTTAAAGAAGTGTTATAATTTTTCAAAATCTACAGATATTTTATTATTGTATGATAATAAATTTTGTAAAAATAAAATACTTTTAGCTTCAGTTGGTAGCCTTATGTTTAACCTATTAATTATCGCTATAGCAGATTTTGCTCATGGTCCTGGTCCGCTTCTTAGAGAAGTTACTCCCGGCCAAATTCTAACTGCCATTTTAGGAATATTTCTATGTGCAATTGCTACCTTGAGTATGTTATTAAAACCATCGTTTCTCTTTATGGGAGTTGGCATAGACTCTCTAATTTTAATCATTCTGTATTTTTTAGGTATTGTAGTAATATTCAAATATAGTAAAAAAACTAAACCTGATGATGTCCTGGGAGTCCCTGAAAAAATTATACTGCCTATTCTTTGCCCTTAACCAACATCAAATTTTTAATAGCAGCCATAATAATAATCTTTACTGCCATGAAGTTAGCACAAATAGCCAATAGTTTAGCTGACCTTACCGGATGGGGAGCAACTTTTATGGGCACCATCATGTTAGCCATCATTACTTCTTTACCAGAATTAGTTACCGCCCTTGCGGCTATTAGAATAAAGGCTTATGACCTTGCAGTAGGTATTGTCCTGGGAGCGAATATTCTTAATATGACCATACCTTTCTTCTCAGACATATTCTATGATGGTCCACCAATTTTAAGTGTAGTCTCACCCCAACATATTATTAGTGCTTTAATAGCTATAATTCTCACCAGCATTGTTATTGGCAGTGTGGTATATAAACCTAAAACAACGGTATTTAGTTTAGAGATAGCGGCCTGGTTAATTTTTTTAGTATATTTCCTGGGAATTTTCTTAATCTTTAAAGTAGGAATAAAAATTTGAAA
>JADBKX010000029.1:0-1092 GCA_014894735.1 Candidatus Sediminicultor sextus
ATATTCTTTTTTTCAATTTTAAAATACCATTTTAATACAATAAAGTCAATTAGCTTAAGTTAATCTTTCCAAATTAGAATTCGGCTGCAATTGGGACAAATTATTATCTTTCGATTCTTTTCTAATTGATAAATAACATCACTGGGAAGGTCAAGATAACATCCTGGACATATAGAACCATCAACTTCCATAATGGCTTTTCCGCCCTTCTCTTTTCTTAAAAGTCCATATTCTTTTAAAAGACGATCATCGGTAATTTTACTGAATATCTCTTCCCTTTTAATATTTAAAGAATTCATATTCTTTTCAATTACTGACCTTGCTAAATCTATTTCTTCTTTGCGTTTTTTAAACTCTTTCTCTTTCACTTTCAAATCTTTGTCGAGATGACCAATCGATTTATCAAGGTCTTCCATCTCTTCCATTAAATCTAAAACATCTTCTTCAATGCTATCTTTTTCTTCGTTATAATTGGCTATTACCTTTTGTATCTGTTTAAGCTCCTTGATATCAGATATTTTTCCTCCGTATAAATCTTCCTGATGTTTATTAATTTTATTAGATTTTTCAGCTAAATCCAATTCTTTTCTTTTTAATTTAATCTGTAAATTCTTATAATTTTCATTTTTATTTTTTAAACTATCTTTCAGCCTCTGAATTTCTTTAGCAATCCCTTCTATCATTAAAGGCAAACTTCTCTTCTTTTTTTCTTCCTCATCGATATCAATATCGAATTTCTGTAATTCTAAAAGGATAGCATATTCTTCTTCTATCAATGACTTATTTCTCCTTTCTTCACAGTTGTAAAGCTCATTAAAACAAAAAAACCTTACTTCTTATATAAAAGAAGTAAGGTTTTGATAAAATTCTGGTATTTTCATATTTTTATGCTTTTTCATAAATCTTACACCATCCACATTATTATTATAATTAATAATTATCAATTTTTTGGTGGGCCCACCTGGATTCGAACCAGGGACCGACCGGTTATGAGCCGGTTGCTCTACCAGCTGAGCTATGGGCCCGTTAGCCAGTATTATCTTCGTTAAAAGTATATCAGATATGTTTATAAAGTCAAGAAAAAATTCGTAT
>JADBKX010000029.1:1192-4723 GCA_014894735.1 Candidatus Sediminicultor sextus
AAGAAGTAGGGGCGTATTGCATACGCCCTTTTAGCTTATTTAAGATGCAGGCTCTTTAGCTGTCCACAGGCAGCAGAGATATCATCACCTTTTGATATTCTTATAGTGGTTGGAATTCCCCTGGCTGTCAGCTTATTTTTAAAGGATTTGACTTGAGAAATACCGGGTGCCTGCAGTAAGGAATCGGGAGCAGGATTAAAGGTAATTAAATTTACTTTAGAATTAAATCCACCAATCAGTTTAGCTAATTTATCTGCATAATTTAGTGAATCATTCACTCCTTTAATTAAAATATATTCAAAAGTAATTTGCCTTTTAGTTTTTTCCGCATAATTCTTGCATGCCTTTATCAGATCGGGTAAGGGGTACATATTATTTACCGGCATTAGATAAGACCTTAATTTATTTTCCGGAGCATGCAGAGAAACTGATAACTCTATTTGCCAATCACGTTCTTGTAACCTTTTTATAGCCGGTATTACCCCACAGGTAGAAATGGTAACCCTTCTTGCTCCAATATTGAAAGCATCTTTAGAATTCAATATACAAATGGCTTTTGCCACATTACTATAATTATCTAAAGGCTCGCCAATACCCATAAATACAATATTATTGAGATTAGATCCAATCTTTTTCTTTACAAATAAAACTTGATTTAAAATCTCGCTAACTGTAAGGTCTCGGGTAAAACCTTTCTTGCCGCTTTCACAAAACAAACAGTTATACTTACAACCAATTTGGGAAGATATACATTCAGTCACTCTTTTACTAGAAAATATAAGAACACTTTCTATTAAATTTCCATCTTCTAACTTAAATAAATATTTTTCGGTTTGGTCTTTTGATTTAGCTATATTTTCCAATCCTATCTTACTTATGTAAAAATATTTTTGAAGTAAATCTCTAAATGATGTTGGAAGACTCAGCATATCCTTGAAGTCTTCCATGCCTTTTTTGTAAAGAAAATCAAATAATTGAGTTGCTCTATATTTTTCAGTCCCTAAATTTTTAACCTCTTCTTGAAGTTCATTTAAGGTAAAATTTTTAATATCTCTTTTCTGCATAATATAAATTAAATCTCTTTATTTTATTTTTTGATTTCTCTTTTTATGTTTTCAGCAAATTTTTTTGCTTTTTGATCTATCCCCAAGACATTCATTATTGACCCTGGGTCATTGGCAGTAGCTGTTAAAGCAAAATAAGGAGGCAATCTGAATCCTTTGTTAATATTTAAAGCCCCTATTAACTGTTTAGCCACACAATCACTCCCTGAATTTCCGGAAACAACAATGGAAAATAGAGTTTTATCCCCAAATTTCACCCTCTTATAAAGCACGGTCATTCTGTTAATAACCGCCATAAGCTTTGCGGATATTGCATCATTATAATTGGGGCATAGCCAGATTATGCAATCAGCCCCTTCTATTGCGGGAAGAATTTCTTTTACCATAATCCCCCCATAAAAACAGCTTTTTTCTTCACTATTATGAATACAGGTTTTATAAGAACACCCCCTGCAGTCTACCACGGTTCCATTTTCTACGTGGAATTCTCTTATATCTTCTTCGCCAAGGCTTTCTTTTGCCATTTTCCAAAGCATAAGAGTATTGGATGTCTTAAACAAACTCGAATGCAGTACAAGTATCTTCGGTCTATTAATTAATTTTAAGTTCTCCTCCGTTAATTTTTCTACTAATTCTTTAGCCTGTTCTTGGTAAATCTCTACAAGAGGCAGGTTATATGTTTTTTGCCAGGTAAGAAAATTATCAAGATTATAAGTGGCTTCTACAGCTGGATGACCGGGAAATCTACATCCCATCTGATTGGTTAAAAAAACTATCCTTTGGGTGGTGCTCTTGGTAAATAACTCACTCGAACTTTGAACAATAATTACGGCTCTTGAATCTAAAAGGGAATCATCTCCTCTTTCCTTTAATTTTAAAAGCATTTCAAATAGAGGAATATTAAATCCACATTCATCTAATTCAATAGCAAATATAATCTTTTTATTTCGTAAATCAATAGGAAAATCCTTAATATTCTTTATAATTGTTAATTGACAATTTTCTGTGGCTATTTTGATAATCTCAGCAAAGCTATCCGATATTTTTCCCGGCATAATCAAATAAATAGTTTCCATAAAATAATTCCCTCTATCGAGATATTGTTTATAAGATATTGCCCAAATCCTTATAACTTTCTTTAATTTTCTCTATTAAGTTCATTGGGAGGTCTAATCTTTCAATTTCAGTTCCTGATTTAAGCAATCTATTTTTCGCTCCCATAAATACCCCTCCCATAAAGGTTGCACTGTAATGCCATTTTCCGCTCATGGTGGCAATAAGGGGATAGCTCCCGGAAGATAAGGCAGGGGCTACATAAGGTTTAAAATCGGTCTTCCTTACTTCTAAGTTTGCTTTTACAGTTTGATCGGTGAGCATCTCTGAAAGACTTTCGTCATATTTTTTTAAGCTGTTGACAATTACCAAACCCTGACCATGAGGACCAAAGGCTCTGCCTTCTCGATTATATTTAGCAGTTTCAGTATTTTGTTTTGAATAATAGACTGCCCGGGCATGCATCACCCCTAATCCATAACCTCTTATCTGGTCTGCTGCTATTCCTTTAAAATCAAACTCTCCGCTGGTATTTTTATTACCAGCCAGAAAAATAACTTTGCACAATAAGTCTACCGGGTCTGAGATAATTGCAAATATCCCCTTAAACGATTTTTCCCGGGCTTTTCGGGCATAATCAGAAATTATCTTAGAATTTCCTTTGAACTGCTTCATTCTCACATCTTCTTGTTTTTCTTCCAAAGAAGGAACTCCACCAGTTGCACAAAATATAAACATGTCACAATCAAAAATATTCTCTTCTCTTAACTGGTAAACCTCAGGAAATTTCTGAGCAGTAAAAGGACAAAATATCTGATTTGCCTCTAATTCCCATCTTTTTATCGCGTTTACATTTTTATCATATATTCCGATAGATTCAACACAGTTTCCTGCCAACAATCTTAAACCGGTAAGGAGAACCCCTCCTACATCACCCAAGCCTACAATATTAACTTTCCACCGAGAAGGAAATTTATAAGTTAACACATCTTGCCAGTTAGGATATTCAGTATTAAGTGAACTCACTTTTTTTTCTTTTATTCTTTCATTAAGCCATAGAGGTAAATCATAATCAATCTTCTTAGATTTTTGCAGCAGGTGGATACCCTCTTCTTTTAAAAAGATTAGGGATGGATCAGTAATACTAAAATATCTTCTGGATTTTAAGGGGTTTATCCGGTTAAGTACATAAATTATTTCTTTGCTCTCTTTAGCTTCGCTTTCGGATATTTTATTTAATTCACTGTATTCCGATTGGGAAATTAGTATTTTATCTTTTAGCTTATAAAAAAACATCTTTAATTTTTCCCCCTCACCCTAACCCTCTCCCTCCAGGGGAGAGGAAATAATAATTATGTATTTTCATATTTATCCTGTAGGGGACGGATTTAGCCGCCCCAAAACGGGTTCGATG
>JADBKX010000148.1:0-23216 GCA_014894735.1 Candidatus Sediminicultor sextus
GCTCCTCGGGTAGGATTCGAACCTACAACCCTCCGGTTAACAGCCGGATGCTCCACCGTTGAGCTACCGAGGAATATTTCCATGTAATTATACTTAAAAAATCATGTTCCGTCAATATTTTTATTTAATTTTTATTCTAAATAGTCTTTTAATTTTTTACTTCTGCTAGGATGTCTTAATTTTCTTAATGCCTTGGCTTCGATTTGACGAATTCTTTCTCTGGTTACCCCGAACTCTTTACCAACTTCTTCTAAAGTATGAGGATGACCGGTGGCAATTCCAAATCTCAATTCCAATACTCTCTTCTCTCGGTAAGTCAAAGTCTCTAAGACATTGTCTAATTGCTCTTTCAAAAGAGTATAAGTAGCAATTTTAGGAGGAGCGGGTGAATCTTTATCTTCTATAAAATCTCCTAAGTGACTGTCTTCTTCTTTCCCGATTGGAGTTTCCAAGGAAACAGGCTCCTGGGCAGTTTTTAATATCTCCCTTACTTTATCTTCAGTAATTTCCATATTTTCAGCTATTTCCTTAACGGTCGGTTCTCGTCCTAATTCCTGCAGAAGATGGCGTGATACCCTTATTAATTTGTTAATAGTCTCCACCATGTGAACAGGAACACGAATAGTCCTGGCTTGATCTGCTATAGCTCTGGTAATTGCCTGCCTTATCCACCAAGTAGCATAGGTACTAAATTTATATCCCTTTTTGTAGTCAAACTTCTCTACTGCCCTGATTAAACCCATATTACCTTCCTGGATCAAATCTAAAAATAGCATTCCTCTACCCACATATCTTTTGGCAATACTTACTACTAATCTTAAATTTGACTCTACTAATTTTTTCTTGGCTTCGTGATCTCCTTTTTGCATTCTTTTAGCCAATTCTACCTCTTGTTTGGCAGTTAATAATCTTATCTGCCCTATTTCCTTTAAGTACATTTTTACGGGATCATCTAATTCTAATTGTTTCGCCAATTCTATTTCTAAATCCAATTTAGCTTTAGAGGAGTGGAGTTTTTTGTTTTTCTCTTCAACATTTTTATCCTTGGCTAACAAATTACCCTCTTCCTCGCTCTCAACTAAATCAATTCCAGATTCACTTAGAATATCATATAAATCTTCTACTTTACTCAGATCTAAAATATCGTCTGCTAAATATTTCTCTAATTCTTTGTAGGTTAAGTAGCCTTGCTCTTTACCTTCTTTAATTAATTCTTCGATTATTTTCTTTTTCCCCATTATCAAGCCTTCCTTCTTAACAGTAAATTTTATATTTGTATAAATTATAAATATAAAATATTAATTAATATTTTGACTTTTTAGTTGCCGAACAATTTCCCGTAATTCTTTTAAATCATCTTCTTCTATCTTTTCAGATTTTTTTATCTTTTCATCGAGAATTTTTGCCCTTTTTTCGAGATTTTTTCTCTCTTGAGCCAACTTAAAATTATTTATTGTATCTATATATCCGGAGATTATCTTCTCGTCAAAAGTCATAGTTTCTTCTATTAATATTTTAGAAATTAATTTTGCTGCCTCATCATCATTTAAACAGTCAATAACTTTTTGAGAATCTACCGCTTTATCATCTTTTAATTTTTCTTCAATGGCTGTTACAATTTGACGATGTAACAGAACTGAAAAATCTTTTGCTTTTAACTTTTTCAAAATATCTTGGGCAATTTGTTCATTTTCCAACATACATCCGATGAGAATTTTTTCCGCTTTAATATTCCCAGACTCAGAATTTAATTTAATAAAATTGTGGGAGGAATCTTTAAATCCTCTTTTATATTTTTTAAGTTCAATTAAGATCGCTTCTTCAGATAATTTTAATTCTTCGGATATCTTTTTTGTCTGAGCTCTCAGCTCAACCTCATTACCTATTACGCTCAAGGTAGGTAAAATTCCTTTAATAACTTTTACTTTTCCTTCTATAGTTTTAACACTATAATTGGAATATAAAAGTTTTAACTTATAATCTATTAAGGAAAGCGACCTATCAATTAAACTTTGAAAAGGCTTTATTCCTTTTTTAATTAAAAAATCAGCTGGGTCATAACCCTGAGGTAAGGCTAACACTTTAATTCCAAGACCAGCTTCTACCAGCAAATCCAAACTTCTTAAGGCCGCCATATTACCGGCAGAATCTGCATCATAAGCGATTAAAACCGTATCGGTAAACCGTTTTATTAAGTCTATCTGTTTAGCGGTTAAAGCGGTTCCCAGAGATGCTGCTACATTATTAAATTCGTATTGTTGAGTTATTAAAACATCGGTATAACCTTCTACAATAATTATATAATTCTTTTTTCGGATATCTTCCTTGGCAAAGTTTAAATTGTATAAATTACTCCCTTTGTTATAAACCAACGTTTCCGGAGAATTTATATACTTGGGCAAAGAATCATCTAAAACCCTGCCTCCAAAACCTATTACCCTCCCTGATAAGTGAAAGATAGGAAAAATTATCCTGTCTCTGAAATAGTCAATATATTTCCCTTCTATTTTGCTCTTTTTTATTAGTCCGGCCTTGATCAACTCTTCGTAGGTATATCCATTTTTCTTTAAAAAGTTAGTTAATGCGTCCCAACCGGTCGGAGCATAGCCTAATCTATACCTTTCGACACTAGTATCGTTAATTCCTCTTTTTTTTAAATAATTTATTATTTTTTTTCCTTGATTAGTCCTAAATAAGCATTCTCGGTAATAATTTGCGGCCAGATTATTTAATTTATATAACCTTTCTTTTTTCCTGTAAAGTAAATTTTCTTTTTCTTCATCTACAGGGAGAGATACGCCTGATTTTTTAGCTAACATCTCCACTGCTTCAAAAAAGCTAAATTTCTCATATTTCATAAGAAAATTAAAAACATTACCCCCCTCTCCACATCCAAAACAATGAAATAACTGTTTTTCAGGACTAACCATAAAAGAAGGGGTCTTCTCTCCATGAAAAGGGCATAAACCTTTAAATCCCTTTCCTGCTGGTTTTAAGTGTACATACTCTGAAATAATATCTACAATATCGCAACGATTCCTTATTTCTTCCAGTAAATCAGATGAAAATCTCAAATATAAATCACCTACATATTATTATCGCCATGTATAATTAATGAAATATTTTCTTTTTTTTAAAACTCCTAAATTTATCTTTGTATTAATATATTCTACAAAAGTTTTAATTTTCCTCTTTTTTTATAAAAATATTTTAAAAAAAATACTAGTTGATTATTTTTAGTATAAATCAACTAGTCTAAGATAACTTGCTTTATATTTTTTGGGAGAAAATCAGAAAGTAAAACTAAAAATTTAACTGTAAATTTTCTTCTCTGAAGATTTTTTCTTCCTTTTTGACCTTTCCATACTTTCCGCCGCCACCCGGACTTAACTTTAAAAGTCCCTTTCTGGCTAAAATTATATTCTTAGCAATTTCAAATCCTACTACCTGGCTAATTTCCTGATAAGAAGCTTGGTGTAGTATATTCATTTCAGTGCCAAAGTAACCAAACAATTTATTCAGGGTTTTTTTACCTACACTGGGTACAAATTCTAAAGGAACCTGGTGGTAATAAGGTGGACGATGAGAAGGAGAAATAGACTGTTGGTAATCTCCGATTTCCACAATCCGATCAAAAACACCTTTTACTATTTTGTCACTCCCGCATTTTTCACACTTATAAACTGGGGGATTACTGGTTGCTGTATCATTGCAAATCTCGCAAAAAGTTCGGTGATATCTGCCCAGTTTAGGGTCAAGGCCGTAATTGGCAGTTATCTTTCTTCCTTCTTTCCTCTGTAAGGCTAAAAGTATCTCCTTAAAATTTGCCTTCTCCAGTTCTACTATATTATATTCTCGGCCAATCTTGGGTAGAGAATGTGCATCCGAATTAGTTAAAAAAGTATAGTTGGCTAATTCTCTTAAATGGTCAGCAATTTTTGTATCTGCACTTAATCCTAGTTCAATAGCAGGAATCTTTTTTAGAGTAGACCTGCTAAACATCTCCGGTAATCTTCTGACACAATTCCCATAAACACTTTTATAGGGAGTAAAGGCATGGGCAGGGATTAAAATCCCCCCAATCCGGTTTATAATTTGAAATGCTTCCTGGGCACTTATTTTACAATTTTGACTGCTTAAACTTACATTGGTAACCAGTAGGGATAGTGCCTTGCTAAATTCTTTTATATCTTTAAAATAAGGGAAATAGGCTATTTGATGAGAATATCCTCCACCTTTTTCTTTAGTTTCAATTTCTGAGCCCAAAATAATAGTGACTTTATCTTGATAAATTAAGCCACCTTCTTTTAAAGGTTTCATTTCTCCGCTGTTAATTAACTGGGAAATATCATCAATTACTTCTGGTGAAGCGCAATCAACGATACCTACAATGTCAATCCCTTTTCTATATTTACATTCTCGGGCAATGTTGGCAAAAGTCAAATCTCTGGAAGCAGTTATTTTTATAGGAGCTCCACTTTTGCTTCTGCCAATGTGCACATGCAAATCCATAAAATATTTCTTCATTATCGATTCCTTACGATTTTGATAAATCAAACTCCAAACTAATTAATTGTATGTCCTTGCGAGGAGCAGCGCGACGAAGCAATGGCAGAGCTGTTTCTGACTTCTGGTTTCTGGAGTCTGACTCCTGACTTCTATCTTATTTACAAGATACGATTCACGAGGTACAAGATACGAAATAAAGTATTCCAATAATCGTTTTCGCATCTTTAATAATATTTTCTCTCACTAATTTAAGTGCTTCATTTGGCTTAATTAGTTCAACTTGAATAAATTCATCAGCATCTTCATTCTTACTTCTTTGCTCTAAATCCTCCGCTAAAAATAGTGTAAGTCTTTCATTACAAAAACCTGGAGTAGAAAAAAAAGATACTAATTTTTTAATCTTTCGGGGATAATAACCGGTTTCCTCTTCCAATTCTCTTTTGGCGCATCTAACTAAATCTTCTCCCTCTTCCACCGTCCCTGCTGGCAGTTCCCATAAAACTTCATTTGCCGGTTCTCTGAACTGTCTGATCATTACTACCTTTTTGTCATCAGTCAAAGCCAATATAACTACAGCTCCAGGATGTTCAACTATTTCTCTGACAGTCTCCTTGCCATCAGGTAGCTTTACTTTATCCTGACGAAGTTTAATAATTTTCCCCTGATAAATGTAGGTGGAAGATAAAATTTGTTTTTCTAAAGAATCTTCTTTATTCATTTAAGTTTTCTCCAGAGATTACAGTATTTATAATAGATAAAACATATTCTGCTGTCTTTTTTAAATTTTTAACAAGAATATATTCATCAACTGTATGAACCTTCTCCATCCCTATAGCTAAAACAACTGAGGGGAAACCTTTCTTATTAAATACATTAGCATCGCTCCCCCCTCCGCTGGCACATAATTCTGGTTGTAATCCCATATCTTTTGCTGCTTTCATTGATATTTTAACTACTTGATCATTAGGGGATAAATTGTAGCAATAGTACTCCCTGTTAATCTTTGCCTCTGCTTTTGCTTTAAATTCCCGAGCAGTATCTTCGCTTATCTTTTTCAATCGCTCAGTATATTTTTCTAATTTTTCTTCGTTTCTACTTCTAACTTCCCCTTTTAATGTTACCTTATCAGGGACAATATTTGTAGCTTTACCACCAGAAATAATCCCAATATTAGCTGTGGTTTCTTCATCTATTCTACCTAACTTCATCCGGGAAAGAGCAAATCCGGCTACCTGAATAGCATTAATCCCTTCTTCGGGATTTGAACCAGCATGAGCAGATTTTCCATAAATAATAATTTGCAGAGAGTTCTGAGAGGGGGCTGTAGTAATAATTTTTCCTACCTGGCCTCCGGCATCTAAAACAAATCCCATTTGGGCATTTAAACTGAAAATATCTAAATTTTTTGCACCTTTTAAGCCTATTTCTTCACAAATGGAAAATACAATCTCTATATCACCACAGGGAATATTATTCTCTTTAATGATACGCAGTGCCTCTAATAAGGCAGCAATTGCTGCCTTATCATCTGCTCCTAAAATTGTTTTTCCACTGCTTACTATCTTCTCTTCCTTCACAAGAGGATTAATCTTTTTCCCTGGAACAACGGTATCCATATGAGCGGAAAACATAATAGGAGTAGCTTTCTTAATATTTCCTCTTAAACGGGCTATTATATTACCGCTATTAGATTTTACCTTCTCACCAGCTTGATCAACCCTAACCTCTAATCCTAAATCTTCTAATTTTTCTACTAAAAAATCTGCAATTTCCTTCTCTTCTCCGGATACACTGTCTATCCTAACTAATTCCATAAAACTTTCTATCAATCTTTTTTCATTAACCATTAATTTTCCCCTTTCTCACCAATTCTGCCCCTTTTTTTAAAGCTTCTTTGTTTAATTCTAATAGTTTTTTATCGCGTCCAGCTAAAGCCTTCTCTAAAGCCTTAAATATGGTATCCATCTTTACAATTCCTGATTGCTCAACATAAGCACCTAAAACTACCATATTGGCTGCTCTTGAATTACCTAACTTATCAGCAATATCATCTGCGGGGATCTTTATTACATTAACATCGTTCCTTTTTACTTCGCGTTCTATTAATGAATCATTCAAGATGATTAATCCATCTTTACTTACATTTGATTCAAATTTATCTAATGAAGGTTGATTCATAGCAATTAATATTTTTGGATGAGATACAATTGGAGAACCAATTTCATTAGATGAAATAAGTACTGTGCAATTGGCTGTTCCTCCTCTCATCTCTGGTCCATAAGAAGGCATCCAGGCAACTTTTTTACCTTCTATCATACCGGCGTAAGCTAACAATCTACCTATTAACATTATTCCTTGACCACCAAATCCTGAAATAATTATCCTCTCTAACATTCAAGACACCTCCTCAGGAGTTTTAAATTCTCCTAATGGATAATAAGGAATCATATTTTCTTCCAACCACTTATTTGCTTCAATGGGACTTAGACCCCAGTTAGTAGGACAGGTAGATAGTACTTCAACCAGAGAAAAACCTTTCCCTTCAATTTGTGTTTGAAAAGCTTTTCTTATTGCTTTCTTTGCTTTCAATATGTAGGCGGGCTTGGATAAGGCTACCCGAGAAATATAAGCAACTCCTTTTAGAGTAGATAACATCTCTGCTACCTTTATAGGATATCCCATAGTTTTCGGGTCTCTGCCGTAAGGAGAGGTCTGGGTTACCTGCCCCACTAAAGTAGTGGGTGCCATCTGTCCACCGGTCATCCCATAGATAGCATTATTTATAAATATAACCGTAATATTCTCACCACGATTAGCAGTATGCACTATCTCTGCCGTACCAATAGAGGCTAAATCCCCATCTCCTTGATAAGTAAATACAATAGAATCTGGTTTTGCTCTTTTAATTCCGGTAGCTACAGCGGGAGCTCTCCCGTGCGCTGCACAAATCATATCACAATTAAAAAAAACATAGGCAAATACCGAACAACCTACCGGACATACTCCTATAGTTTTTTCTCTTACCCCAAATTCATCTAAAGCTTCAGCCACTAATCGATGAGCAATGCCATGGTGACACCCCGGACAATAAGTAAAAGGATCTTTGGTTAAAGATTTGGGACTTTCAAAAACTTTCTTCATAATATTATTACACACCTCCCTAATATAATCTAAAATGCAAATAATCTATTTTAAATATTTCTTTATTTCAGTTAAAATTTCACTTTGTGTAGGTATGACTCCACCCACTCTACCATAAAAATTAACTTCTGCCTTACCATTTACAGCTAATTTTACATCTTCCAACATTTGTCCCATGCTCATTTCTACAACTAAAAACTTATTTACCTTTTCGGAAGTCTCAGCAATTATCTTTTCCGGAAAAGGAAATAGAGTAATTGGCCTGATTAATCCGATATTAATTCCCACTTTTTTAGCGTTGTTAATTACAGTTTTTGCAATCCGAGCTACTATTCCGTAAGCAACTATTATTAAATCAGCATTATCCAAATTAACTGTTTCACATCTAACTTCTTTTTCTTTTAATTTATTATATTTCTCTTGAATTTTTAAATTCAATTTTTCCATTTCATAAGGATCCAGATTAAAGGGAACAATATAATTTTTTTCTCTTCCTTTGCACCCGGTTAAAATCCATCCTTCTTTATCTGGCAAATCAATCTTTTTTCTTTCCTTAAACTCTACAGCTTCCATCATTTGTCCTATAAGCCCATCTCCTAATATCATTGCAGGATTTGTATATTTATCAGCTAAATCAAAAGCATCCATGGTTAAATCTACCAACTCTTGCACAGAAGAAGGAGCCAGTACAATTAAATGATAATCACCGTGTCCTCCTCCTTTGGTAGCTTGAAAATAATCAGCTTGTCCAGGCTGTATACTCCCTAATCCTGGTCCACCTCTTTGCATGTTTACTATTACGCACGGTAACTCAGCACAGGCGATATAAGAAATTCCTTCTTGCTTCAAACTTATTCCCGGGCTCGATGATGAAGTCATGGATCTTACTCCTGTGGCAGCGGCTCCGTAAACCATACTTATTGCTGCCAATTCGCTTTCAGCTTGCACAAAAGCAGCATTTTTCATTTTTAATAATTTTTTCGCCATATAAGCAGTTAATTCAGTTTGGGGAGTAATCGGATAACCAAAATAAAAATGGCATCCTGCGCGAATTGCTGCTTCTCCTATGGCTTCATTTCCTTTCATTAACATCTTTTCTCCCATATTCGAATCCTCCTTAAAATACAACTAAATTTTAAATATAAAAAATCTCAATGTTATTTATACACTTCGATAGCAACATCGGGACAAGTTAAAGCACAAAAAGCACATCCGGTGCATTCTTCCGGTTTAATCTGTTTAGCAGTATGATAGCCTTTTGCATTAAAATACTCGGACATAATAATAATGTGTTTAGGACAAGCTGAGGTACATAACTCGCATCCTTTACATCTTTCTTGGTCTATTATAATTTTTGCCATCCCATTTCCTCCTTCTTTATAGAATTATTCCCAAGGTAATTTCATAAAACGTTTTATATAAAATACCGGTTCCTTAAAATTTTCAGTTTTGAGCTTTTGAGAAAATCGTTCATCTATGCACAAAAATTTAATAGGTAATTTCATCTCCTGAGCTACTTGTCTTATTACGATATCTCCTTGTTTAATTATTTTTTCATCAGTTTGGCTACTTAAATTCGGATTGCTCACTATTCCGTTAATTTTTAATCGAGATGTATTTTCTATTTCTTGAGCCATCTGTTTAATTTGCGGTACACTTTGAGTAAAAGGCCGATAAGAATTTACTACCAGCAGCATTTCATAATCTAAATCTTTGATAAAATAGCTGAAATTACCCAAAACCACTGCTCCTGCATCATCTCCACCCACATCAAGAATTAAGCAATAATCTGGATTTTGAATTAAACCTTTTATTTCGGGAGAAATTAGAGGTAAATCGGCATAAGCCATCTCACCTTCAGGAGCAATCACTTTTATGTCTTTAAAATTTAAAGTATCTTTTGCTTCTCGAGTTCTAAAATAAGGATTAACAATATCTAAATCTACAATAGCAACTTTAGCGTAGCTTTTCCTGCAATATATTGAATAATTAATGGCAATTTCTGTCTTTCCACTTCCAAAACTTCCAACAAATATCTTTATTCTTTTACTCAATATATTTTTTCCACCTCTTCTCCCTTTAAGACCCTTAAAGCCCCTTCACACAAGGACAGCATCTCCTCTTCACCGGGATACACCATAACTAAAGATAAAAAACTCACTCTGTCTCTTACCATATTTACAAATTCATTATTGTAAGCTATCCCCCCGGTTAAAATGATGGCATCTATCTGACCTTTCAATACTGTAGCCCCTGCCCCGATTTCTTTAGCTACTTGATAAGCCATAGCTTCTAATATTAATTTTGCTTTTTTATCCCCATATTTGATCATCTTTACTACTTCTCTAACGTCATTAGTATTTAAATAAGCTACTAATCCGCCTTTGCCTTTTATCTTTTTCATCATCTCATCCTTGGTAAATTTTCCTGAAAAACAAAGTTCTACCAGACCACCAACAGGAACTTCGCCACTTCTCTCAGGAGTAAAAGGTCCTTCTCCGTTAAGAGCATTATTAACATCAATAACCTTTCCCTTACAATGAATTCCTACTGAAATTCCTCCACCTAAGTGAGCGATAATAAAATTTAACTTCTCGTACTTTTTTCCTAAATCTAATGCTGCTTTTCGAGCAACTGCTTTTTGATTTAAAGCATGAAGTATGCTAATTCGAGGAATTTCTGGCATTCCGGAAATTCTGGCTACAGGTTTCATCTCGTCAATGACTACAGGATCGACTATATATGAAGGAATAGATAAGTTTTCAGCAATTCCATAGGCAAGTAATCCTCCTAAATTAGAAGCGTGTTCACCCATTACTCCTCTACGGAGATCTTCTAACATCTTTTCATTAATTCGATAAGTCCCGCTGGCAATAGGTTTTAACAATCCTCCTCTTCCCACTACCGCATTAAGAGTGGAAAGATTAATTCCTTTTTCCTTTAAAAAACTTAAAATAATGTCTTGCCGAAAATGATATTGGTCAATAATTTTATTAAAATTTGATAATTCTTTACTGCTATGTTCAATCTTATTTTCAAATAACAGTTGTTCATTAGAAAACAATGCTACTTTAGTGGAAGTAGAACCAGGATTTATCACCAATATTTTATAATCTTTACTCAACTTTAAATCACCTCATAAAACTAATGTGTTATCTTAAATTTCACCCATTTCACTCATTAATACTCCCAGGGCAATAGAATATAATTTTGATTGTGCACTATCTGAGCGAGAAACTAATACTACAGGAGCCTTTGCCCCTAAAAGTAATCCTGCTGGTACTGCTTTGGCCAAATAAACCAAGCCTTTAGCAAAGATATTTCCTGATTCGATATTTGGTACCAATACAATATCTACTTCTCCGGAAACGGGGCTTTCAATTCCCTTATGCTCTGCTGCTTCCTTAGAAATAGCATTATCAAAGCCTAATGGTCCATCCACTATTCCACCAACAATCTGTCCTCTCTCACTCATTTTAGCTAAACAGGCTGCATCGATAGTTGCGGGCATATCAGGATTCACTAATTCTAAAGCTGCTACAACTGCTACTTTAGGCTTCTTTATTCCCATTGAATGAACATAATAGATAGCATTCTGGATTATCTGGGCTTTTTGTTTTAAATCCGGACTGATGTTCATAGCCCCATCAGTCATAGTAAGCAAACGATTATAATTTTTTATCTCCAAGGTATAAACATGGCTGAGCAATCTGTTAGTGCGTAAACCAATTTCTTTATCTAAAACAGCCTGTAAAAGTCTGGCTGTTCCCATCATACCTTTCATTAATATAGATGCCTTTTTATTTCGGACTAATTCAACAGCACATCGGGCAGTTTCTGTTTTATCCGGTTTATCGATTATTTCATAATTAGCAGGATTGATCCCCATTTTTTCAGCTATCTGAATAATTTCTTTTTTATCGCCAACTAAAATTGAATCGGTTAATCCTTCTTTTCGGGCAGCTTCGACTGCTTTTAATACATCTTCTGCTCCAGCAGAAGCTACTGCCATTTTTTTAGGACCATAATCTTTAGCCTTGTGTAAAACTTCATCAAAAGTTCTTAACATTTTTACTGTTCACCTCTTTATTAAAAATTTACCAATTCTCCAATTTGCCAATTGACCAATTATCCAATTGACCAATTAAATTAGTCACCCAGTTTCCCAGCTTACCAGTTGATTTAGTTATTAGCAGGATAGGTGTCTCGCCTGTCTTCTTACTTCTTTCTTCTTCTTTTTTCTTTCTTTCTTTGCTATATACTATATACTAATAGGGTTTCTGAATATTTAATATTTAATTCTCTTTTTAATTACTTTTCCCAATCTTTTAATTCCCTCATCAATATCTTCCACACTTGGGTAACAGAAAGAAAGTCTCATGGTATTTTTTCCTTTCCCATCAGCAAAAAATGGACCACCAGGTACATAGGCTACATTCTCTTCAATTGCCTCTTTAAACATTTTTTCGGTATCTATATACTCAGGTAGAGTAGCTACTACAAAAAATCCACCCTCAGGTCTAGTCCAGGTAGCTTCTTGTGGAAAATATTTATCTAAAGCGTTTAAAATTACATCTCTTTTTTTCTTATAAATTTGAATATTAGATCTGATATTTTCTTCTAATTTACCTGATTTACAATACTCATAAGCAATTAATTGGGTTAAAATGCTGGTACATAAATCAGTTGCTTGTTTCAATATGGCCATCTTGCTTATTATATCTTTATTACCTAACACCCAAGCTAATCGCAACCCCGGGCATAATATCTTAGAGAAGGTTCCTAAACTAATAACAAATCCATTATTATCCAAAGAATATATAGAGGGAATTGGTTCTCCTTCGAATCTGAGTTTTTCATAAGGGTTATCTTCTACGATAAATACATTAAATTTATGAGCAATTTCGATTATTTTCTTTCGTCGAGCCAGGGACATGGTTACTCCTGCAGGATTTTGAAAATTGGAAATAGTATATATGAACTTAACTTTTTTACCTTCGTTTTTAAGCTGGGTAAGTTTTTCCTCTAATATATCCATCTGCATACCTTCGTCATCCATAGGTATACCTGCTAATTCTCCTCCATAACTATGAAAAGCGTTTAAAGCAGCTAAATAACTGGGCAATTCAACAATCGCTATATCTCCGGGATTTAAAAAAACTTTACCCACTAAATCTAATCCTTGTTGTGAACCAGAACTAATAATTATATTTTCTAACTCTCCATTATTACCATCTTTTGCTAACTGGTCTAAAATACATTTTCTTAATTCGGGTAATCCTTCAGTAGTACTATATTGTAAGGCTCGAGCGCTATTTTTACTTAATACCTTCTGGGTTATTTTCTTTATATCTTCTACTGGGAAAGTTGCGGGATCTGGCATTCCTCCTGCTAAAGATATCACTTCCGGATTTTGAACTAATTTCAAAATCTCCCGAATAACTGAACCTTCCATTCTGGAGGCTAAAATAGAATAAAATTCTTCTGTATTTATCGACATTACATTCACTCCTTTTATTTTTTACTTATTACTTTATGCACATTCTAAAGCTTCTTCATCGCCTTCCAATACTCTAACTGCTCCTAAATTTGAAGCGTGTTCTACCCGTGGTCTTTCCTTTATTAAACAAGCAATTTTTGTGCCAACTTACAGAACAAGAATAATAAAATAAAAAATAGCTTATACTGGTTAATAAAAACAATTTTTGGGAAATAAATCATAATTTTTTATTTTTATTTTCATTTGCATATTTATGCATATTATTGCATTTTATGCAATAATATGTAAATGATTTCATTATACGTGGTGTACAGCATGGAACTAAATTCGTATCTCGTTTAAGATTAGTTAGTTGCCTGGTTAGCTGATTAAGGAAAAAGAATAAAGAATGAAAAACGACTATGCACTATTCACTAACGACTAATTTAATTGGTGAATTGGAAAATTGAAAAATTGGTCAATTGCCCTTTACTTGTATTCATATATCTTTTTAATATTATACTTTTTGATTTTATAATAAAAACTTCTCAGACTGATTCCCAATTTGTTTGCAGCCATTGGACTATCCCCATTGGAAGATTTCAAAGCATTTAGAAGAGCTATCCTTTCCGTATTACTTTTTATCTTCTTTAAATTATTTTTATCCAAATTATAATCGATTAAATTATCAGATTCAGAACTTATAATTGGTTTTTCTTCGATTGTTTCCAGTTTATTTAATTCAGTTAAAAGAGGAATATGTTTGGGTAAAATTAATTCTTCACTTAATTTCATATTTATTACTGCTCTTTCAATTACATTTTCTAATTCCCTTACATTCCCCGGCCAGGAATAATCCCCTAATATATTTAATGCTTCCGGTGAAATTCCTTTTATATTTCTTCCAAAATCTTGATTAAATTTTCTTATTAAATTATTAACCAGGAGAGGCATATCTTCTTTCCGCTCCCTTAAAGGAGGGATATAGATAGGAATAACATATAGTCGGTAATAAAGGTCATCTCTGAACCTTCCTTCTTTTACAGCATTGTTTAAATTAATATTAGTAGCTGAGATTATCCTAACATCCACATTAATAGGACTTCTTCCTCCTACTCTTATAATCTCTTTTTCTTGAAGCACCCTCAATAACTTAGCCTGTAGATTCAGGCTCATCACTCCAATTTCATCTAAAAATATAGTCCCTTTGTCGGCTTCTTCGAACAGTCCTTTCTTTCCGGTCTTTTTGGCTCCGGTAAACGAACCTCCCTCATAACCAAATAGTTCACTCTCTAATAAAGTATCTACTAAAGCAGAACAGTTTACCCGAATAAATTGTTGGTTCTTTCTTTTGCTAACATGATGTATGGCGTGAGCGAAGAGTTCTTTCCCGGTTCCACTTTCCCCCTGAAGTAAAACGGTCGCGGGAGTTTGAGCAGCTTTCCTGGCCTGTTCTTTAGCGATAATCATTCGCCTGCTTTTTCCTACAATATCTTCAAAAGTGTATTTCGATTCTAAATGCCTGATCCTTTGTTTAACCCTCGTTAACTCTCTATTTAAATATTCAATTTCCGAAACATCATGTATCACCGCCACACTACCTTTTAAAATCCCCTCTACTATAACCGGCGCAACATTTACAATGACCTCTTTACGATTAGGGCCAACCCGCATTCTCACTCCGTGTACCGGTTTCTTAGTTCTCAGTACTTTTAAATGCATACTTTCACCCTCATCAGCAATATCAATAGTAGGTGGTTTCCCTAAAACATCTTCTTCAATTAAACCAGTAAGCCGGGTATAAGCAGGATTAATAATAGTATGCAAACCATTTTCATCTACTACTGAGATTGCATCATCGGTAGCATGGATAATTGCCTTTAAGGTGCTCTGAATCTCTTTTTGTGTGGCAATTTCTTGCAGCCATTTATCTTTATTTGCATTAATCTTCTCTTTCATAAGCTAACAACCTTATCTATCTAACATTTTTTGGGCATGCCGAATAGCAATCTCGCTCATCTGACTTCCATCTAACATGCGGGCAATCTCTTTAACCCGTTCTTCACCTTCCATTTCTTTTAACCTTATCCCGGTTTGATTATTTAAAATATACTTTTCAATATAAAAATGTCTCTCAGCCTTGCAGGCTATCTGAGGCAGGTGAGTTACACAAATTACCTGTCTTTTTCTAGAAAGCGCCTTCAATTTTTGAGCAATTACCTCGCCCAAGCGTGCACCTACCCCGCTGTCAATTTCATCAAAGATTAGCGTCGGAACTTGATCTACTTCCGAAAGTATTGATTTCAAAGCTAACATAATTCTCGAAACCTCTCCTCCCGAGACAATTCGAGCTAAAGGACGTAGTCTTTCGCCTACATTAGGAGAAATCATAAACTCAATATCATCTATCCCTTTTGGACCTATCTTATATTTTTTACCATCTATTTCTATTCCATTATCATCTTCGTAAGAATTAATAGAAACTTCAAACTGACATCTCTTCATGTTTAAATCTTCTAATTCTCTTACCACCATCTTTTGTAAATCCTCAGCAATCTTTCTCCGATTTATATTTAGATGGTGAGAAATGGTGGAAATTATATCTTCCAGAGAATTAACTTCTTCTTTTAATTTTTCTAATTTGTCTTCGCTATAATCAACGGCTTCTAATTCCTGATATATTTTTTGGCGATATTCCAATATTTCTTCTATAGTAGAGCCATATTTACTCTTTAAACTATTAATCAGATTTAATCTACCATCAACTTCTTTTAATTTTTGGCTATCCAAATCTACTCCATCTTTGTATTTTACAATTTCATTCACAATATCCTCAAATTGATATCCTACTTCTTTCAAATTTTCTCTTATCTTTTCTATCCGTCGGTCCAAGGAAGCAATTTCTCCTAAATCTACGGAAACTTCGTTTAAGGAATCTCTTACTGAGGATTGTTCTAATCCGCCTTCATAGAGAATAAAATTGGCTTTTTCCATGGTTTCAATAATTTTTTCCGCATTTTTTAAAACCATTTCTTCCTCTTCTAAAGCCTTATCCTCATCTTTAACTAAAGATGTTTTATCTATTTCTTCTAACTGAAATTTTAGAAAATCCATTTTTTTTAAATTTTCTTCTTTGTCTTTTAATAATTGAAATAACTTTTTGCTCTTTTCTCGCCATCTTCGATAATTATCAAATAATTCCTTTCTATGTTTAATAATTTTATCTCCACCCAGATTATCCATCAGATCAATATGTTTGGTAGGGTCTAAAAGAGATTGATGATTATGTTGTCCGTGTAAATCAACTAAAAATGTACCAATCTCTTGAAGTGTGGATAAATTTATTAACCGCTGATTAATCAAGCATTTATTCCGTCCTTTTTTATTAACTTCCCGCCTAATAAGTAAAACTCCCTGTCCATCAACAATTTCTATGTCAGAATTTAAATTATTTATTAGCTCTTTTTCTTGGGGAGTCAACAGAAACAGTGCTTCTACCATTAAACTATCTTCTCCGTCTCGAATTAAATCAGAAGCGGCATAACCTCCCAATATTAAATCTATTGCTTCTATGATAATAGATTTCCCGGCTCCGGTCTCACCGGTTAAAACGTTTAATTCTTCCTCAAATTCAATATTTAATTCTTTTATTAAGGCCATATTCTTTATATTTAATTGAAATAACATTTATTTCGGTATCCACCTCATAGTATACTATCTATCTGTCCGCTCCATCTTAATTTTTCTCGTAAAATAGCATAAAAACTCTTTTCTTTAAAGGTAATTAATCGAGCTTTATGGTCTGATTTTTTTATTATCACTTCGTCATTTGGTTTTAGGGTAAAGCCCTCCTGCCCATCTATGGTTACCATTACCTCTTCTTTGCTTACTTCCAAAGTTATTTTTACTTGATCATCTTCACCGATGATTAAAGGCCGAGCAGATAAAGTGTGGGGGCAGATAGGAGTAAGTATTATAGAATTTATATTAGGATTGACAATAGGACCGCCGGCAGAAAGAGAATAAGCAGTAGAGCCTGTAGAGGTAGAGACAACCAATCCATCTGCCGAATAAGTAATAACATAATCATTATTGACATAAGTAGCCAAGCAAATAATTCGGGCAAAAGCTCCCTTACATATAACTACATCATTTAGGGCAGTAAATTTTTTAATCTCTTTTTCTCTTCTTTTCACTGTACAACTTAACATCATTCTCTCATCAAGAAAATATCTCTCCTGATACAGTTCCTCTAAAGACTTTTCCAGGTCATCAATACCAATTTGAGTCAGAAAGCCCAGTCCTCCTAAATTCACTCCAAAAACAGGTATATCTTCGGCAGCGGCTAATCTGGCTGCTCTAAGTAGAGTTCCGTCTCCCCCCAAAGAAATTATTAAATCAACTTCTTTAAGAAATTTTTCAGTAGGGCAATTTAACTCTTTCTTTCCTATTTCTTTGCCCATATTTCCTTCTATACATACTTTTAGTTTTTTAGAATTTAGCCAATCAATTATCTTGCAGGCTGTTTCCCGGGTCTTTTCTTTTTTATAATTCATTATTAAACCCACACTGTCAAATTTCATCTCCACCCTCCTTGAAGTAAATAATATAAGACCAAACTAAAAATTGCACCTGCCAAAAAATATACTATCTTCATTATCTTTTGAAGCATGGTGCTTTCGAATTGAAACTTTACTTCAGAAATACTCTTATTTTTCATATTTAATAAAAGAATACCGCTCGGTTGGTAAGCAAGGTAATATTCTAACATCTGTCTTCTGGTCTCCCGGTTAGTAATATAGGGGATCTTTTCTCCACTTTTGACTTCTACTACGTAGACCTTCCCTCTCTTCCTCACCAAATAATCTATCCGCACTAAGTAGCGATGAATCTTGTTTCCGATAGTTATAAGGAGTGGTTTGCTTTTTTGAGCATCTATAATCGCATAACCTTTTTTCTTTAATATTTTCTCTGCTTCCTTTTCTGCCTGTCTGCTTTTAGAAAATCTCTTCTTTAATCTCTTAGTCCTCAACCAATTGCTTATCCTGATATAGAGAATCAGGCAGACTATCCCTCCGCCAAAAAATAAAATAAAGATTACAATACCATTTTCATCTATGTTCAAAAACTTCACTCCAATAATATCTTACTTTAATTTAATTCTTCATGCACTCCCCTGTGGTTAAAATTAATTATCACTAAATAAAGTCATAGAATATCATTTTTTAGGAGAAAGTTCTTGGTGAGCTTTTTTTACCACTTCCTCAACAATTTGAGGGAAATTATTTGCTTTATCTTTTCCAGAATTTTTTATCAGGCAGATAAAGTATTCTATATTGCCGGAAGTCTTTTTTAAGGGAGAAAAAGTTAAACCTTGAATACTAAAACCTATTTTTTGAGCTTTTTCGCAGATTCTTTCGATTACCGTCTGATGGACTTCTGCCTTTTTTACTAATCCGCCCTTTTGAATAAACTCCCGACCTGCTTCGAACTGGGGTTTAATTAATGCCACCACTTCTCCCTTCTCCTTAAGTAGATTATACACTGCTGGCAGAACTTTATCTAACGAAATAAATGAGACATCTATGGTAGCTAATTCAAAAAGGTCATTAAATTTATCAGCAGTAAGATATCTTATGTTAGTTCTGTCTATAACTACGACTCGGCTATCTTTCTGCAGTTTCCAGGCTAACTGTCCGTAGCCTACATCTATACAATAAACTTTCTCAGCTCCATATTTTAAAAGACAATCAGTAAAACCCCCTGTAGATGCACCAACATCAATTGCTCTCTTTCCTTTGACATTGACATTAAAAACCTTAAGGGCTTTTTCTAATTTTTCTCCACCCCTGCTTACAAAAGCAGCCTCTTTTTCTGTTACTGAAATGTTGCTTTCAACCTTAATCCTTTGCCCTGATTTATCGACTCTTTCCCCTTCTACTAAAACTTCTCCCGCCATAATAGCGCTTTTGGCTTTCTCTCTGCTGGGAAAAAATCCCTTTTCGACCAGTAATATATCCAAACGTTCTTTCTTTGATTTTTTCAAACCTATAAATTCACCTCTCGGACTGAAACTCTACCTATTAATTCTTTCTGTTAAATAAAAATCTAAATTACCGCGCATAATATCCAAGCCATTACAATCCCTATAAAGGCTCCTACTATAACTTCAAAAGGAGTGTGTCCAACTAATTCTTTTAAATTTTTATCTCTGATCTTTCTTTCCTCAAAAAATTCTAAAATAATTTTATTTAATACTTTAGCCTGTTCTCCTGTCTCTCTCCTTACCCCAGCTGCATCGGCCATAATAATAAAAGCTATGACTATAGCTAAAGCAAATAAAGGAGAGTCCCAACCTTCTTTTAAGCCAATGGTAGTAGCCACGCATATAGAAAGGGCGGAATGAGTGCTGGGCATCCCTCCTGCCCCAACAAATCTCCTCATATCCCATTTTTTTTCGGTAATATAAAATATTATTAACTTTAAGATCTGATTTACAACCCAGGTTATAAAAGCAATTATTATAATTTTATTTCTAAAAATTAGAGATAAGTCAGCAATATTAATCTCTATCACTCCCCGTTTTTCTATATTGTTCATTCGGCTTTATGGTTTAATCCAATCTTTGTCTCTAAGTAAAGGCATACTGATGTCTATATGTCCGACTAAACTATTCTTCTCATTTCCTCCAACTAATATTTGCACACCTTTAATCGGAAGGATTTCAGTTAGAGTATTGACTATAGAATAGACGGTCATCAATTCACCACTGCTTCCTCCCGGATGATTTTTAAATATTTCTTCCGATAGGTCTACATAGACAATATCATCAGCAATATATACTTCATTGACTTGAGTTCCTTGAGGAATCGTAGGATAAAGTTCGGAATTTTCCGGACCTTTTATCAGCTCAATAACTGCTTGTCTGGCCAAAGAAGGGGTTTGGGATATTTTTCTTTTTTCCGGCTCCAAGTACATTGCTTGAGAATCAGAAAAATAAAGGTTTACTTCGACCATCTCTTCTATCGGCACAGGTTGAACTTCTTCTCTTTCTTCTTCCTTATAAGGGACTTCCTTAGTAATAATAGGCTTTTCTGCATATCTTTCCCAGACAGGAACAATAAATTTATTGAATATTAAATAGCCAACAATTACGAGTACTACAATTACTAATAATAAAAAGATGATTTTCAGGTTATTTCTTTTATTCTTCGATCTTCTATTTTTCGCCATAATAATTAATCCTATCCACCATTATCAGGGGTATTTTCTATATAATATTTTATTGCTTCAAACAGGCCTTGAGCACTTTTTTGCCTAAATTCGCTATTTTTTAATAATTTTTCCTCTTCAGGGTTAGAAATAAAAGCAATCTCTGCAAGAACTGCTACCATATTTGCTCCCTTCAGCACTACAAACGGAGCTTGTTTTACCCCCCTATCTACTAATTTTAGATAATTTACTAATTTTTTCTGCACAATTTCGGCAAAATCAAGACTATACTGGATATTAGCGCTCTCTTCCAGGTCAGCAATGATCTTAGCTAAATCTGTATCTAACTCCGGATGAGCCCTGCTGGCTCTATTTTCTCTATCTGCTACATCTCTGGCAGAAGCACCGATATATTTGGAGCTTAAGAAAAAAGTCTCTATTCCCGCAGCACTAGGGCGATGCTTTAAAACTGAATTAGCATGTATACTTAAAAATACAAAACCATTTTTCTGGTTAGCAAAATTTGTTCTATCTTCCAAGTAAATAAATTCATCTTTATCTCTGGTTAAATAGGCAGGAATGCCTGCATTCTTTAACAATTTCTCTAAATAAAGAGCGATTCCCAGGGTAACTTCGCTTTCCCTCAAGCCGGTAGGTCCGATCGCTCCCGGGTCTTTCCCTCCATGTCCAGAGTCAATAATTACTACTCTTTTCCCGGTTATTTCGGGCTTAGGGATAAATTTTTCTTCGGGCTTAGGGATAAGTTTTTCTTCGAGCTTAGGGATAAGCTTTTCTTTGGGCTTAGCGGGAACGGGAAGAGTTTCAGTAATGGCTGCCCCTTCACCTGATTTGAATATATCAATCACTACCCTATCGGGTTCAATAAGGCTGAAAAGCTCATATCTGGTTTCCTGATAAAGGTCAAATACTACTCTGATAATTTCCTCGTTAAATATAGCTGTCCTTACTGTTTTTATCACCCCATCATCTATCTTTATCTGCTTTGAGGTATCTTCTAATTTTACATCAGAACCCATTATATCGATAAAAATTCTATCCGGATTTATTAATTTATCTGCTCTAAATTCTGTCTTTTCAGATAAATCTATTACCACCCTGGTTTTATCGGGGTAAGAATAACTTCTGACTTTCAACAGATAAGGCCTTATGGTATTAACAAATAAAGTCCTAGCCTGGTTATCCCATTTAATATCTACTTCGGCAATAATTTTAATTACTTCCAAGGGAATCATTACCCGATTATCGATAATTCTGGCTGGCATTTCCAGAGGAATTACCTTTTTCTCTATCTCCAAAGAAGGTTCGTCTATTACTAAACTGGCTGTACGACTATTAATATTTATAGTCATTAACTTTAAAGCCGGGAACCAGGTAATCTTTCCACCTAAAGCTTCTACTACATTACGAGCTAAAACAAATAATCGGCCATTCTCGATAACTGAAGGGATAACGGTTTCGAGGGGGTTATTATCTAATAGTATCTTTATTTCTGAAGATTGAGCTAAAACTGAAGAAACAAGAAATAAAATAGTCAGTAAAACTGTCATTATAATTATACAGGATGTCTTTTTCATATAACCTATTCTATCCCTCCTGGACTAAATATCTAAAGAATAAAACTTTCAAGATAGCTGTTAAAGGAACGGCTACTAATACTCCTAATATTCCCAACAACTGACCGCAAATTAACATTGATAAGATTACTGTTAAAGGATGTAAACCTAATCCCTTTCCCAAGATATTAGGATTAAGATATACCGCCTCAAGTTGATTAACTAAAACAAATAAAACTACAATCATCAACAAAGACCACCAAGGGTTACCCAAGGCAAAAATTAGAGCCAGAACAACTCCTACAATAGCGCCTAAATAGGGAATAAAATTAAAAACTCCACTAACAATTCCGATAATCAAGGCAAATTTTAAATTTAAGAAATACAGGCCTATGCCAATCAAAATCCCCACAATAAAACAGACTATTATTCGACCACGAATAAAACCACTGACAATATTATCTATTTCCTCCAGAACTTCCTTAAATTCTTTTTTATTTTCCTTTGATACATAAATATACAAATTTTCTTTAAATATAAACATATCCCTCATTAGATAAAATAAGATTAAAGGGATAATTACTATGCCAAAAGTAATGCTGGAAACTATATTGGATAAATAAATTATAATGGTTTGAGAAAAACCCAATACGCTCCTTTGTAGCTCAGATAAATTTTCTTTGAGTAAAATCTCTACATCAACCGGGTTTATAAACTTAGAAAGTTGCGGTTCTATAGATAAAATTATATTTTGGTAATTTTCGATAAACTTAGGAATTTCTTTATATAAAATATTAAGTTGATTAATCACACCGGGGATTAGAAAAAATATGGTTAGGATTAACAAGGCTATTATTATTCCAAAGACAATAATAATAGCCAATACCTTCGGAATTTTTTTATGAATAAGATATCTATAAAGCGGATCGAAAAAATAAGCTAACATCAAGGCAATACTAAAGTATATGAACAACCATTGTAGCTTGCTCAACACATAAAACAGCACCACAAGGCCAATAGCCACGCTGATAATAAAATTCAATCTCTTATCTTTTACAAATCCCATAAATGTTTTTCCCCTAAAACAACTTTTTACTTATCTATTTATAACAGATTAGCTCGAATTATTCAATTTTTTCAGCTTTAAGGATCCTATCCCAAGTATCCCGTAAAGATACAATTCGGTTAAACACTAGTTTATCCGACCTTGAATCGGAATCAACAAAAAAGTATCCTTTTCGCATGAATTGGTATCTGTTTCCGGGAGCCGCTCCCGCTAAACTCGGTTCTACCAAACAATC
>JADBKX010000148.1:23316-24646 GCA_014894735.1 Candidatus Sediminicultor sextus
GTTTTTTCATCCCGAATAAATCCTTCACATTTGATAATATAGGCATTCTTTAACCTGACTTCACAACCGGGAGCCAGACGAAAATACTTTTTCGGCGGGTCTTCATGAAAATCTTCCCGTTCTATGTAGATAATCCCGGAAAAAGGTATTTTGCGCCTTCCGGCAGTAGGATCCTCAGGATTATTTTCTGATTCCATCTCTTCCACCATATCTCCAGGATAATTATCAATAACCAGCTTTAAAGGATGCAGGACCCCCATAACCCGAAAAGCCCTCAGGTTCAGATCCTCACGGATACAATGTTCCAGAAAACGGACATCCACCATACTATTACTCTTGGATACGCCGATACGGTCACAGAAATTTTGGATAGACTCCGGAGTGTACCCCCTGCGCCGTAAACCGGCGATGGTTGGCATCCGAGGGTCATCCCATCCTGCTACATAACCTTCTTCCACCAGCCTGCGAAGTTTTCGTTTACTCATTACCGTATTAGTTAAGTTAAGACGGGCAAATTCGATCTGCTGGGGTGGATCTGGCAGGTTTAAAGTATTAAGAACCCAGTCATATAATGGACGATGGTCTTCAAACTCCAGGGTACAGACGGAATGAGTGATTTTTTCGTAATAATCTTCAAGAGGATGAGCATAGTCGTACATAGGATAAATACACCATTTATCCCCCGTTCGGTGATGAGCAGCCCTTAAAATACGGTAAAGAACAGGATCTCTCATATTCAGATTAGGTGAAGACATGTCAATTATAGCCCGTAACACCCGGGAACCGTCAGGAAATTCACCAGCGCGCATACGTTTAAATAAATCTAAGTTCTCCTCCACAGATCGGCTGCGATATGGGCTTTCTTTTCCCGGCTCCTTGAAACCTCCGCGGTACTTCCTGATATCTTCAGGACTCAGGTCGCACACGTAAGCCTTGCCTGCTTTAATTAGACGAACGGCGTAATCATACATCTTTTCAAAATAGTCGGAAGCATAAAAAAGCCTGTCATCCCAGTTAAATCCCAGCCACCGAACATCATTGATTATGGAAGCAATATACTCCAGATCTTCCTTGCTGGGATTTGTATCGTCAAAGCGGAGATTGCATAGACCACCATTTTGTGCAGCCAAACCAAAATTCAAACAGATAGACTTTGCGTGCCCGATGTGCAGGTACCCATTAGGTTCCGGGGGAAACCGTAGATGAATCCTTCCATGATATTTATTCGTTTTTTTGTCTTGATCAATAATCTCTTGAATAAAATTAACTGTTACTTTAGACTCTTGGGAATCCATAAACTCGCCCCCTTACTTTATTTTGTATTGAGATT
>JADBKX010000167.1:0-1439 GCA_014894735.1 Candidatus Sediminicultor sextus
CCTAAGGGGTATGCCAATGGAGCTTCAGAAGAAGTTCTTGGCTCTTCTCAGGCTTTACAAAAAGGCGCTCCTATTCAATATGCAGGCTTGGGTATCCCTTTCTTAGGACAATCCAATCCTTTATCTGTATTTTCTTTAGCGGCTCAAAAAAATCCTACCATAGAGCAGGTTTTTGAGATACCTCAAGGGCTTGAAGTAGCCATATTTTACCTGCAGGTGTTAACCGAAGGTGTTCCTCCTAAATTTACAGTTACTACGCCTGATGGAATTGAATACGGGGAGGGGTCTAATGAGGCTATCTGGCAACGAAATGACACAGCTGGTGATCTATGGTGTGCTGTTCCTAACCCGAAACCTGGCCGATGGACTGTAACTCCCGATATCTCTTTAAATGGAGCAGAATATAAAATAACTATCTATCAGCTGAATAAAAAACCTACGCTGGTGATTACTTCACCTAAAGATGATATTGTCGTAGAGGCAGGTAGCAATGTTATGATAAATTGGAAGGCAGAAGATCCTGATAGTGAGGCGATGATTCGTCTTTGTTATTCTGAATCTTCACTCCAGCAGGGGAAAAATAACCTTCCTGCTTGGCCGGGAAATACCATTATTAAAGATTTGTCTGAGGAAAATCAGAAAAGTACCTATTCCTGGAGTACCCAGGGAGTTGCTCCAGGGAAATACTATCTCTACGGAGTCATCACTGACGGAAAGAACTTTCCGGTCTTTGCCTGGAGCGAAGGTAGTGTTACCGTGCAGAGAAAAGATTTCTCGCCTCCTAAGGGAGTTAAAGCCCATCAGGAGGGATCTACGGTGCAAGTAGAATGGGATAACATACCAGATGCAGCCGGATATCGCGTCTATTATCAAGACATTAAGGAAACTACTCCTTTAGTGCTGGCTTCTTCCCAAGCGGTGTGGGAAGATACGAATACTGAACTAGGACACTTGCAACCGGGAGTGACCTATCGGATTACCGTAACAGCTTTCCAGGAAGATGGTCTGGAGAGTGACTATTCCAAACCTATCGAAGTTAGTTATAAATAGGATGGGCAATTAATTCCTCGATGGAACATCTACGCACTGAAAGCGTAATAGCTGGATTCTGTTATCTAGTATTTTGTAGGCACTAGTAATTTGGAATTAAAGAAAAAGCCATTGATTAAATAAATTTATGAATTACTGGAATTAGTAAAATTTTTAAAAATATTTTTTAAAAAGATACTAAAAAATGCTTTACTTATATGATATAATAAATTTAGTTAAGAAATTTAGTTAAGTAAGGAGGTGAAAAGAATGGCCAAAAAGACCTGTATCGTATGTGGGAAAGAAATAAAGAAAGAAAAATCTTGCACTGAACATGAAGGGAAGCATTATTGTTTTTGTTCAGAAGACTGTCATGATGAATTTGAAAGTAACCCAGAAGAATATTTAGA
>JADBKX010000167.1:1449-2138 GCA_014894735.1 Candidatus Sediminicultor sextus
AAAGAAGATAAAGAAGAAAAAGAAGAAGAAGAAGATAAAGAAGAAGAAGAAGATAAAGAAGAAGAAGAAAAAGAAAAAAAAGAAGAAGATTGGAATTAACAATATAAAATTTAATAACTAAAAGTACTTAAAATTATGTAAAGCAAATAAGCAGAATATTATTCTAAAAGTCCTTTGTTAAATTACAAAGGACTTTTAGAATTTTTTTAATTTTGATTTAATTCTTAAATTGATGAATCTTAACTTCAATAATATTTTAGGTTTTATGGCTAATTAAATTTAAGTGGTTAGGAGTGATCTAAAGTATGAAAAAATATATTTTTCTTGTTTTAATGGCTATACTAATATTTAATCTCGGTTTATTAGTTAATGCTCAGGATCAACAGCAAGAAATTCCGGAAGGATTTACATTTTATCATTATCAGTATGCCTATTTCGATATTTCCTTAATTTATCCGGAGAATTGGATTAACTATTCTTCCCAAGAAAGAGGAGTAATGATTTATCTTCCTGATTCTAACGGGACCCTGATGTTTCGAGCAACACCTTTGTTTGGAAAGGAATATACTCTTGCCGAACTATATTCTGAAAACATGGAAACATTAAAGTTAGCGGAGGCAGTCTTTTTAGAGTCTGTTCTGGATAAACTTTCCGGATATCCTGCTCAGCGGACTTTATATACGATGAAA
>JADBKX010000167.1:2148-4630 GCA_014894735.1 Candidatus Sediminicultor sextus
TGTTCTGGATAAACTTTCCGGATATCCTGCTCAGCGGACTTTATATACGATGAAAATTGGACAGGATACACTAAAGTTTATTCGCTATGATTCAATTGTCGGAGATTTATTTTATTCTTTTAGCTTTAATACCCAAGAAGCAGAATTTGGAAAATATCTGAATGAGGTAATAAAAATAGTCCGTTCTATTAAAATTAATAAATAATTATTTAAGAGATGATTTCTTTTAATAAATTAGTTTGTCCTCTAAATGAGCCATCTTAATCATTCTGAAAAAGTAGAGGTCCACTCTGGTTCGGGCGGAGGATTGGAATCTAATATTTTTCTCCATTCCTCATCAGTCAATCTATTTTCCATGGATTGTTTAAATTCATAATAACTGAAAGTTGGTCCCACTCCTAATACAATCTGCTCATCAGGAAGTCTATAGGCTATTACCGCAGTTTTAATATAGCCCACTCCCTCTTCTAAAACTTTTTTAGTGTTACCATCGGTATGGACATCTGCCACCAGGACCGTTTTAAATACCTCCGGGTCAACCTCTCCTCCGGAAACAGTCTTGATTAAACCTTCCGAGATACTACCAAAATTTTCTATAAAATTGTATTCCTGCTCCTCTAATGGTATATTTTCTAATTCTTTCTTGGAGATATCTAATAGTTGACTTAAAATTTCTGAAAACTTACTAAGCCCTGCTTCTATCATTAACTTTTCTAATTCTTCTTGAGGAATTAAATTCTTAAAGCCTTGATTAGTCATTTCGGTCAAAGTTAAAAGTCGGGCATAAAATTCTGGTAGCGGCTCTACATAGCCCACTACCGGAGGCTCAAACATTCCTCCCATCTCAGCCATAGTATAGCTCTGCTTGACATACAACAAAGTATCGTGTCTTAATTCAGTCCAGGAAGCCAAAGCCGTATTTAATTCTTTATCTTGCCAGGCTATTGTTTGCATAAAAGTAGGATAACCTTCACCAAATTTAATTCCTAAGGACTTTAAAACAAAGAGCCAATTTAGATAAAGATTTTTATACCAGTCGGCCTGGGAAAGAGAATCTACTTCTTTTTTCAATTCCGAGAATTTCTTTTCATAATCGGTATATTGGGTATCACCAGAGCTTTCTAAAATTTCTTTAGCCCTTTCAGAACCTAAAAGAGCCATTAAATCCAATCCTCGCGGAAAACCTCTAACTTCCCGCAGAGCTGGCGGAGGACAGGCTTTAACTTCGGTCTTAACCCAGGTGAAAGGACGGTTTTTTCTATAGGGGGCATAGCTATCCTCCCAGCTAAAAGTAAAGGGTTTTTCATCAGTAGGTAAAGGTAACTTTGGTCCAGAATATTCACCGCTATAAGGGGAGACAATTTCGGAAAAGAGGTAAGAGTCTAAAGTAAATCTCTGACCCATTAATCTAAACCCTTTGGTTTTTTCTAAAAGCTCTTTGGCCTGTAAATTTAGAGCCTGGATTTCTTCCTCGGAAAGAGGAGGGCAGGGCATTAATAATTCACAAGCTCCTAATCCACTATAGATTTTAGGATTATAAGCAACCTCCAAGATAGCTTCTTTGAGTTCATCATATTTTTCCTCTATTCTTTGAGGAGAGAGGTCCTCTGGAAAAAGTTTTTTCAATACTTCGCCATATTCATTAGGGCCTAAATCATCGGAAAAGCCCACCAGAAAAGAGGTGATAGCATATATCCGATTCCATCTTTCTTGCAGGTCTTGACTTTGAGAAAATTGATGGGCTAATAAAAAAGCCTGCAGGGTTTGAATTCGGGCCTCAGATTCAGAAACAATTCCTCCCCTATTACCGCTGCAGACCGATTCTCCGGCAGATAAAAGGGGAGAACCCTCGATTAAAGCAGTCATCCTCCCGTACCACATGATGGCTTGAAAGTAATTCTTAAGTTTCTCTGACTTAGTGTAATGCCCTCGGGGGATATATTGAGAATAATCTTCTTGATAGATAAAAATGGGAGAATATTCCCAGCCCTGATGTTTTTTAATTAACTCTATTTCTTTTTCTACCAGATTTTTTACCGCATCGGGGACTTCAAAATTATATTGGTCAAATTCTGTTGGACTAAAATATTTATAACTGGCACTATCTCCGTAAGATTCTTTTACTCCAGAGATCATCATCTCACAGTATTCGGGGTCCATTCCGGGGACACAATATTCTTCTTTTAAAGTTTCCTCGCTCATTACTTGATTTATCTTGGGTTTCAAAAGCTCTAAAGCCACCGAAAGATAAGCTACATTTCTTTTGGCCGCTTCTTTTAAATCCCCGCTGCTTTTATGATATTCATTCAGAGATTCTTCTAATAATTTTTTACTGATTACCCAGATATCTTTATAGAAGAGGTCTCTTTCTAATTTCATTAAAGTAGTGTCAAAGAAGATATGATAATAATGTAAAAGAGAATCGGTGGTGATAAAAATGGGTAAATCTATTTCTCCCATAGCTTTATAATAAGCTACGAAA
>JADBKX010000055.1 GCA_014894735.1 Candidatus Sediminicultor sextus
ACGAATTTGTTTGTTTAATGAGTCCTTAGGGGTAACTCTGGCTATGCTTGAGAAAAAAAATAAAATATTTGGAGGATTTGCCTTTTAAAAAGAGGATTTTTAATTATTTTGCAGAATATAGATGTATAACAGCCTAAAATTATTTAGAATAATTTGAATAATGAAGAGTTAAACAGGATATATTTAACTTTTACTAAAAAAATTAGTATCTTAAGCACACCCTCCTGGGGGACGGAAGTATTAATCTATGCTTTTTCCGATGAAAGAGTAACTTTTCCCGGAGCCGCAGAAGAATATAATTCTATGATAACTCCTGATCACTTAAAAGAATATCCCATCTTACAGGGTCTCATAGATAAAACCTTTGTTTTAACAAAACTGAGAAAAAATTTTAGTGCTGAAGAAATGGGGGAGGATTTAATATTGCTTCCAGTTCCCAAATATATAGCTTTAGGGAATATCATAGATTTAAATTCCCCGGTAGGACAGTTTGTTTTAATTGTAGGAATTTTTGTCATTTTATTAAAGATAAAAAAGAGAAATGCTTAAAGGGTATTTAAATTAAGAAATTAAAAAAGACAACTATACCGAAAGGATAGGACACAAAAAATAAGGCAGGAGGTTAAATATGAAGGATTTTTCTATAAAGCTTGGTTTTGTTCCCACTCGGCGACTTGCTTTCAATGCAGATGAAGCTAGAAAATATAAAAATATGATTAGGGATAAACTTCTTTCTTGGAAGATAGATTTGGTGGATATTGATTGGCTTAATGAGGATGGTATGCTTTATGACATACAGGATGTAGAAAAAGTATATAAATATTTTTTAGAGAAGGATGTTGATGCCTTATTTTTACCTCATTGTAATTTTGGGACGGAAAGCGCAGTGGCTAAGTTAGGTAAACTAATGAATAAGCCTTTATTATTATGGGGACCTCGTGATGATGCCCCTATAGGTAATGAAATACGAGCTCGAGATACTCAATGCGGGCTTTTTGCAACCAGTAAAATTTTGCGTAGATTTGGAGTTCCTTTTACTTATATAACCAATAGTGGGATAGAGGATAGCGTGTTTGAAAAAGGTTTTACCAATTTTCTTCGGGCTGCCTTTGTGGTTAAGGCTTTTAGAAATATGAGAATTGGAATGATAAGTACACGACCCGGAGAGTTCTGGTCGGTTATGACTAATGAAGGGGAATTACTGGAAAAATTTGGCATCGAAGTAATTCCTGTTGCTCTTACCGAAATAATTGCCTCAGCCAGAAAATATAAAGATAAGAATAGCGAAACGTTAAAAGCGGTGATTGAAGATATCAAGGGGAAAAAGATAGATTATTCAGCAATTGGCGAAGAAAACCTTAAAAAGATAGTAGCTTTAAAATTAGCAATGAAGAAATGGGCAGAGGAGGAAAAACTTTCTGCTATAGCGATTCAATGTTGGATGGCTTTACCTGATGAATACGGTATAGCTCCCTGTTTTGCCAACGCTATGTTAACCGATGAAAAGATTCCGGTGGTATGTGAGACAGATATTCACGGGGCGATTACCGCAGTGATGCTTCAAGCAGCAAATATGCATAAAGAGCCGATATTCTTTGCTGACCTTACTATTAGACACCCTGAGAAAAATAATTCTGAGCTCTTATGGCATTGTGGCAATTTTCCTTATTCGCTTAAAGCGAAGGATTCGCTAGCTTCTATTAGATGGCATGGTGAAGTATTTCCCGGAATCGCTCATTGGAAATTAAAGGGAGGGGAGATTACTGTGCTTAGATTTGATGGAGATAATGGTAGCTATTCCCTCTTAATGGGGCACGCTCATAGTATAGAAGGACCCCAAACAAGCGGAACATATCTATGGGTAGAAGTGAATGACTGGCCTTTATGGGAAGAGAGGTTTATTCGTGGTCCCTATATTCATCATGTTGCCGGTATTTACGGAAAATTTGCTCCGGTACTCTATGAAGCCTGTCGTTATATCCCCGAATTAAGACCAGATGCGGTAGAACCCAGTGAAGAAGAATTAAAAAGATGGCTAAGAGAATAAATATTTTAAGATACTTTAATAAGAAGGGTATATCAGGATGAAAAAAAGCAATATAGGAATTATCCAGATCCTTCCCACCAGGGTATTCAGAATTTATAGAGGTGGGTATCTTCTGGAAAAATTTAGAGGCATAAAAAATCCACAAGATTCTGATTATCCTGAAGATTGGATCCTTTCTACAGTAAAGGCAATGCAGCCTTATGGTATATCTGACGAGAGTATCTCCAAAATTAAAACTATTAAAGGCATAGATGATTTAGAGGTGCTGCTAAAACATTTTCCGGAAGATATCTTAGGCAAAGACCATGTAGAGAAATTTGGAAATTCCTTAAATCTTTTAGTGAAACTTTTAGATTCCTCCATTCGTCTTCCCCTACAAGTTCATCCTAGTAAAATATTTTCCCGAAAATATTTAAATTCTAATTTTGGAAAAGCAGAAGCCTGGTATATCCTTGCCACCAGAAAGATAGATAAAGAAAATCCTTATGTATTTATAGGATTTAAACCCGGTATAAATAAAGATATAATGAGAAAAATGGTAGAAGAGCAGGATATTGAGGGAATGATTTCCTTTATGCACAAAGTAGAGGTAATGCCAGGAGATGCCATATTTGTAGCACCGGGTATTCCCCATGCTATCGGAGAAGGAATCTTTATGATTGAAACTCAAGAACCTACGGATTTTTCCATTTTGGTGGAAAAGAACATAGATATACATATTTTAAAAGAAAAAGATTGTCACATAGGTCTTGGTTGGGATAAAGCATTAGATATATTTGATTATCAAGGACATTCTCTTGCCGAAATTAAGGAGAGATATCATATAAAAAAAGAGATACTAATTTCTATTAGAGGAGGAAAACTTTATAGATTAAATGGCGGGGAATATATGAAATCATGTTTTGAAATGATGTTAATGGAAGAGGTAAAAGATATAGAAATATCCTTTAAAGGAAGATTTGCCTCTATAGTGATTACTAAGGGAGAAGGATTAATATCCACCAATGTGGGAGATTTTAAAGTAAAAGAGGGAGAGACTTATCTGCTTCCTGCTTCAATAGATATGCACAGATATGTGGCAACTAAAAGTAGTTTAAATATAATTATTTCCCTTCCTCCTATTCGTTAAATTATTAAATTTTAAAACTATTTCAAATGTTTTTTTTATTTAAGAATTTTTAAATATTGTAAACTTTAGTGAGGTAGTTAGATAAAAAGAAGTATGCTACTTTTTTCTATCTTCTCTTTCTGAACTCGATACTCGATACTATATACTCGATACTTTATTTTTAGGTATATTCGACATAAATGAGGATTAAGTGCTATAATTATATTGACAGAAAGAAGATGCTCAACTGAAAATATTTCAAAAAGAAAGGAGGTTTTTAATTTAATATTTGTATAATATTTAAGGAGGTATTAGTTATGTTACGTAAATGGTTAACTGCTTTGGTTTTAGTTTCAATGGTAGTTGTATTTTTTACTCTTCCAGTATTGGCTGAATCGCTTAGTGGTAAAGTTGAAGTGAATAGTTGGTGGACAGCTGGTGGTGAGGCAGAAGGTCTAAATGCTCTCATTAAACTATATGAGAGTAAATATCCTGATATAGAATTTATCAATGCTACTGTGGCTGGCGGTGCAGGTACAAATGCAAAAGCTGTTTTTAAAACCAGAATGCTTGGTGGAGATCCACCAGATACTTTTCAGGTTCATGCCGGGCATGAATTAATTGATACCTGGGTAATACCAGGATATATGCAGCCCTTAACTGATCTTTATAAATCCGAAGGTTGGACTGAATCTATGCCTCAGGGTGTTCTGGATATCGTTTCCTACCAGGGAGATTATTGGTCTGTTCCGGTAAATATCCATCGCTCCAATGTATTGTGGTTTAATAAAACTATATTTACTAAGTATAATATTACTCCCCCCAGTAACTTTGACCAATTCTTTGATGTATGTGATGAATTAAAAGAAAAAGGGATAGTCCCCTTTGTTATGGGTACAAAAGAGGGTTGGGAAGCAGCGCATGTCTTTGAGTCAGTCTTACTTGGAAAACTTGGAGCAAATGATTATAATGGTTTGTGGACCGGTGGAGTAAAATGGTCAGATCCCAGAGTTACTGATGCATTAGAAACATTTGCTAAGATAGCTTCTTATTTAAACACTGACCATTCTGCTCTTACCTGGGATGAAGCCGGGCAGTATCTACTTAAGGATAAAGGCGCTATGATGATTATGGGAGACTGGACCAATGGCTGGTTTATGTCTGTCGGATTTGAAGGTTATGGATGGGCCCCGCCTCCTGATACTGCAGGTATCTTTTTAGCTCTTTCTGATAGTTTTGCTCTGCCAAAAGGTTGTAAAAATCAGGAAAATGTTGTAGCCTGGCTTAAAGTTCTTGGTTCCAAAGAAGGACAATATAGCTTTAATAAAGCCAAAGGTTCAATCCCGGCAAGAACAGATGTAGATATTAGTGATTACAATGATTATCTGCAATCTGCCGCGAAAGATTGGCAAAAGGATGCTATTTCTCCCAGTGTAGTACATGGAGCAGCAGCCAGCGAAGGGTGGACCACAGAGTATAAAGATATAATAAGCTTGTTTGTATCAAAACCGGATGTTTCCTATACTCAGAAGGCGCTTGTAACAGCTGCTGAAGAGTATCTTAAAAAATAAATGAATAGTAGTAGGTCTTTCAGGAGCATTTTTTAGTGCTCCTGAAAGACTGAATGAATTAGAGGAGAAGTAGCCTATGCAAATAAAAGGAGATAAGTGGACACCCATCTTATTTATTACCCCTTCCATAGTGGCAGTGGGTATTTTTGTTTATGGTTTTATCAGTTGGACTAGCTTCATATCTTTTACTAAATGGAATAATGTTATGCCCGATTACACCCTGGTGGGATTTGAAAATTATCGGAAATTATTTAACAACATGCGCTTTCAGATAGACCTTCATAACACCTTCGTCTTTACAGTCATTTTTGTTACCTCTTGTTTGCTAATTGGCTTATTATTGGCTGTTTTAATTGATCAGCGTATTAAGGGTGAGGGTATATTCCGTAATCTATTCTTGTTGCCTATGGCAGTTTCATTTATAGTTAGTGGCGTTATCTGGCGCTGGCTTTTTAATCCGGGCAGCTTTCAATTAGGTAATATTGGCGTGAATCAACTATTTGAAAAGGTAGGACTAAATTTTCTTACCTGTGGCTGGTATACCGATCCCAATATAGGGATTAAAGCTGTCGCTATTGCTGCTATCTGGCAGTTTTCTGGTTATACCATGGCTTTATATCTTGCCGGATTAAGAGGAATACCTTTAGAATTGCGAGAAGCAGCAGCCATAGATGGAGCCAATCAATGGAAAACATTTTATTATATTACCCTCCCTTTTCTTAGACCCATTACTTTTGGGGCTATTATTATTTTGGGACATATTTCCCTTAAGATATTTGATTTAGTAGTGGCTATGACCGGGAGTGGTCCGGCTTTTTCCAGTGATGTTCCGGCTTTCTTTATGTATGATACAACTTTTAGAGGAAATCATTTTGCTCAAGGCGCAAGCATCGCTATCATATTGTTATTTTTAGTATCTTTATTGATTATTCCTTATCTCATAACCACCTTCCGTAAAGAGGCATAGAGATGAAAATATCCCTAACTCGTCTTTTAATCTATATTATATTAGCTATATTTAGCATTTTTTATATTATTCCTATGTATATAATGGTTGTAACCGGAATGAAGAGTTTTGCCGAGGTTAGTCTTGACACTATGTGGAATCTACCCAACAGTTTTAATTTTAATAGTTTTAGCCTTGCTTGGTTGGGAAGTATAAAAGAGGGATTTCGCGGTATTTCGGGAAGTTTTTTAAATAGTGTATTTCTGGTTGTACCTGCTACAGTAATTTCAGCTCTGTTTGGTTCGTTAAATGGTTATGTTTTAACTAAATGGCAATTCCGTGGTTCGGATTTAATCTTTACTATGATTTTATTCGGAATGTTTATTCCTTATCAAAGTATTATTATTCCCTTAGTGCTTACTCTGCAGAGATTACACGTTTACGGGACAATTCCCGGATTAATTTTAGTGCACGTAATCTATGGGATACCGATAAGCACCTTAATCTTTCGTAATTACTATGTAACAGTTCCCACAGAGATGGTAGAAGCCTCCAAGATAGATGGGGCAAATTTTTTAGGCATATACCGGTGGGTAATTTTTCCTTTATCTACACCTGGTTTTGCAGTTGCCATGATCTGGCAATTCACTTCTATCTGGAATGATTTTCTTTTCGGCTTAATAATAACTCCTAACCCGGCATCTCAACCCATTACAGTCGCCTTAAATAATTTAGCGGGAAGTTATATCGTCCAGTGGAATGTTCAAATAGCCGGCGCTCTTCTTACCGCTTTACCCCCAATATTGATTTACATATTCTTAGGAAAATTTTTCTTGAGAGGGTTGTTGCAAGGTTCTTTAAAAGGTTAGCCTCTATAACCGGATTGGAGCAATCTAAAAATATTCAAATATTTCCTTTATACTTCAAAAATCTTGAAAGGCAACCACCTCAGAAGATGGTGGTTTAATGAATGCAGGTAATGATATAATAGTAAAATAATAGAATGAAGGCATAGTTGGTGAAAGGAATAAATATGGATTATCTGTTAGGTATAGATATTGGCACTTCCGGGACCAAGGGAGTGCTTATGGATAGAGAGGGCAAAATTTATGCCCGGGCAGGGAGAGAGTATTCTATAAATATACCTCAGCCGGGTTGGGCAGAACAGGACCCTAAAATGTGGTGGGAAGCTACTATCCAGGTAATAAGGGAAGTAATAAAAGAATCAGAGGTTAACCCCCAACAGATTAGGGGGATAGGATTATCGGGGCAGATGCACGGTACCGTCTTTTTAGATAAGAATTTACAGCCTTTTCGCCCGGCTATTATCTGGGCAGACCAGAGGAGCAGCTCCCAATGTGAATTTATTTATCAGAAAATTGGGAAAGAGCGATTGGCTGAGCTGACCGGGAATCCCATAGCTACCGGTTTTATGTGCAGCACTCTTTTATGGATGAAAGAGAATCAGCCAGAAGAATTTAATCAAATATATAAAGTAGTTTTAGCCAAAGATTACATCCGTTATAGATTAACCGGAAATTTGGGAGTAGAGGTTACCGATGCCTCCAGTACTCTGTTGTTGGATATAAAAAGACGATGCTGGTCAGAAGAGTTATTGGACATTCTCAGCCTTCCACTTAAAATTCTTCCGGGAGAAGTACATGAATCTCAGGAGGTGGCTGGCTATATACTTGCAGAGGTGGCAAGAAATACCGGATTATCAGAAGGAATTCCGGTAGTCTATGGTGGGGGAGACCAATCAATGCAGGCAGTCGGCAATGGAGTGATTAGACCGGGGATTCTTTCTTCTACTATCGGGACAGGCGGGCAATTATTTATCACTGTGGATAAATTCACCTATGATCCCAAGTTAAGAGTTCATACCTTTTGTCATGCTATACCCAATAAATATCACTTGTTAGGGGCGATTCTTTCCGCAGGGCTATCTTTAAAATGGTTAAAGGAGAATATACTACATACGCTTGATTCTTATGCTATATTTGATAAGGAAGCGGAAAAAATTAGAGCAGGGAGCGAAGGTGTCATTTTTCTCCCTTATCTTTTGGGAGAGAGGTCTCCTTATATGAACCCCCAGGCCAAAAGTGTATTTTTCGGGCTCAGCCTAAAACATCACCAAGTTCATCTGATTAAAGCGGTGATGGAAGGAGTAGTTTTTGCCTTAAGGGATTGCCTGGAGGTCTTTGAAGAATTAGGGATTAAGATTGAACAGGTAATTGCTTCCGGAGGTGGGGCAAAGAGCAGAGTTTGGAGACAGATTCAAGCTGATATTTTTAATAAAGAGATATCTATGACTCAATCTATCGAACAGGCAGCGATGGGAGCTGCTATATTAGCCGGAGCAGGAGTAGGAATATATAAAAATACCGAAGAAGGATGTAAGAAAGCAGTGAAACTTAAAAAAGAAAAAATAAAACCAATCCCTGAAAATGTCGATATCTATAATAAACAATTCGAAATTTTTAAATCTTTATATCAAGATTTAAAAGAAGATTTTAAGGGATTAAAAGAGAAGGCGATATAGAATGCTATTAGAAGAAATTTTAGATGTTGAAAAATTAAAAAAATATTTAGATTTAATCATAAAGAGGAATGCGGAAAAACAGAACCTTATCGGCTGGGTATTAGCCAAAGATATTCAGCGAAGGAAGTTATTAGAAATTGGAGATAAATATTCTCCGGCCATGACTCAAGCCATTTTACTTGAATCAGTCTGTGAGCAGCTGCCAATTTTCATCGAACCGGGACAGATTTTTTCCGGAACAGAAGAAGATGCTTTTTCAGCAAGTTATGCCTTAATTAATCCTGCTTTTCGGATAGAAAGTTTTCAGGGATATAATGATGAAATGGCCTTTTATGATGATGTAAAACCAAATGATAAGATTGCTGATATTGAAGTCACCGAGAAGATGATCCAAGATAACCGAAAATTTTGGAGCAAACATCCCTCTGTAGTAAAGTTAAGAGATATCTATAAAGAAACGGGAAACCAGACTAAAGAGGCAGTGTATTTTATGGAAAGGGTTACCGGTCATACCATACCCGGCTTTGAGGAGACTCTGGAAGAAGGGTTAGAATGCAAAATTAGGCAATTAAAACAACAAAAAAATAAATTTCCGGCCAAGAGTGATTATTTTAATAGTATGATAAAGACTTTACAGTCGGCGATAACCCTGGCTGACCGCTATAGTCAATTGGCCGGGCAGAAGTCTGAACAGGAAGACAATCCAACAAGAAAGAAAGAATTACAATTGATAGCCGAGACCTGTCATAAAGTACCTGGTCAAGGTGCAGGAAATTTATATGAAGCTTTGCAATCTTATATTCTGCTCTGGCAGGTAATGAATCTGGAACAACTTCCCAATCCCTATGCCTTTTCCGTGGGGAATCTGGATAGGATAATGCAGCCCTATTACCAAAAAGGAAAGATTTCTAAAAAATTAGCACTACAATTAATACGCCATTTTTTGGCTTTTTTTGAAGTGGGGGATAGAGACTGGGCTATTTCTCAGAATATTATGGTAGGTGGATCAGAGGTTAAAGGTAATGATTTATCCAATGATATGACCTATATTATATTAGAGGCTTACCATCTATCCAATCGGCCGCAGCCGAATTTTTCAGTAAAAATACATCCCCATACACCATTTAAATTTTACCGGGCGATATCAAAATTTATGTTTAATTTTGGACATAGTTCTCCTTCTTTTCTTAATGATGTAGTGGTATTTTCTGCCTTAAAGAAAAAAGGTATAGCTGAAGAAGATTTAAAAGAATACGCTATTGCCGGCTGTCAGGAACCCTTAATTAAGGGAAAAGAAAATGGGAATACTACCAATAGCTGGTTGAATCTGGCTAAAGTTTTAGAAATTTCTTTAAATAACGGGCGTTCGTCAATTACCGGGGAAAAGTTAGGACCTTCTTATAAAGAATTGGGTCTGGAAGAGAATCCTTTTAATTCTTTTGCGGAAACGAAAAAAAATTATTATCGCTACCTGGATTTTTTTATTGAGAAGATGGTGCAGGCTGCCAATAAATGTACTGAGGCTCTTTCTTTGCTGCCAGTCCCTTTTGCTTCTTTTTTTATGGGAGGAGGAGAGACTGGAATCGATATGAGGGATTGTAATACAGGTCTGGGGACAAAATATAATGCTTCCGGCTGCTTAATCCATGGGTTAGGAGTTACTGCTGATTCATTGACGGCAATTAAATACTTCTTCGACACCAATTCTAAAATAAAATTTTCCTTCAATGATTTGATTACTTCCTTAAAGAGAAATTATGAAGGATTTGAAGAATTACGAAATATTGTCCAAAAAGTTCCCAAATTTGGGAATAATATTCCCTCTGCTGATAAAGAGGCAGTAGAATTAGTGAAAATAGTTAGTGAAAAAATTAATCGGCAAAAAAATCCTTTCGGTAAGAATTTTACCGCTGACTGGAGCAGCCCCAGTACTAATCTACTCTACGGATACTGGACGGGTGCTACTCCTGATGGAAGAGGAGCTCGTGAAGATTTAAGCTTTGGCCTTGACCCCTCTACAGGGATGGCTACCAATGGTCTTTTAACCAGAATTCTTTCTCAATCAAAATTAGATTATGACCTGATAACCGGTGGTTCAGCAGCAGCGATGAGTATTAACCCGAATAATATTAAAGGGATGAATTTAAAACAGAAAGCACAGTACCTTAAGGATATTATTAGCGCTATTTTTAATTATTCTGCCGAAGGCAAAGGGCAAGGATTGGGTTATGTTTATTTTAATGTATTTTCTTCTGAACAATTATTAGATGTAGCTGAACACCCCGAGAAGTATCCTTATCCGGTTATAGTACGCATTCATGGTCAATACGGTGATGCCCGAAAATTATCTCCCGATATTTTAAAAAAGGACATTATCCCTCGTTTGGATCCGGGGTCAGTCTCTTTTTAGGAAATATCTACTTTGATATCTTTGTTTTTTATTATCTTAGCCAGGGCTGTCATCTTTCGCTTAGAAGGGGGTATGAGATGTTGCAAGGGATAGTCTTTTCTTAAAGCTTTCCATTTATAAATACCGTGCCTTCCGTATTTTAACAGCTCTACTTTGAGCCCGTTTTTCATAGGAGAAAGAAAATCGGCGATATCTTGAAAATTTTCTTCCGAATCATTATATCCCGGGATAACAGGAATTTCTATCCATAAATCTTTTCCAAGCTCATAAGTTTTTTTGATGTTATACAATACTCGTCGATTATCTTTCCCTACCAATTTCTTGTGTCTTTGTGGATTTATATGCTTTATATCACAGAAAACTAAATCCAAATAGGGGAGAGATTTAATAAATTGAGGAGATGAACCGTTGGTTTCAACTGCAGTAGGAAAATTAAAATATTTTAGACCTTTAAGAAGTTCAAAATAGAAATGCCATTGGACGGTAGGTTCTCCTCCGGAAAGAGTGACTCCATAAGCAAGACTGTCTTTGGAGAATCTTTGGTAAGGTAAGATTTCTTGAATAACTTCCTCTACCGTAACTTCCTTACCAATAATTTCTTTAGAGCCGTCTTCGTAGGTTAATTCAGTCTTTCCGAAGGGCAGGCTTTCCGGGCTGCCACACCAGGGACAGCAGAAATTACAGCCTTTGAAATAGACAATACTTCTCCATCCCGGTCCCTCTTTCGAGGCACCATGTTTTATATTTATAATAATACCTTTAGCATTTTCTTTATATTTATTCATCAAAGTCCTTTTTGTTTTAATTGCCTAAATTTTAGTATATTATTTTACTTTTATCAAAAAAATATTTATTTTTCTTACGGATGTTTTAAAAATATTGTTATTTTACTTTTAATAAAAGAGGATTTTTTAATTTTTTGCAGAATATAATCTATGTGTGAAAAGCTCACAAAGAGGAGCCTGTTGGATATCAACAAGGTGATTTAACCAGTAAAACAGGGGCTTTGTTCTTTGATACAAAATAATTTATTTAAAGATTAACTTTTTAGCAAACAAATAATTTGCTTTAATAGTTTTAATTGACTAAAATGATAAAAAACTATATTTTTAATTATTTGAAATAATAACCATTCTTTGTCAGGAAATATGGATAGACAAGAGATAATTAAAAAAACAGAATTATTTGTAAAAAAAACCTTAAGTGAAGATAGTACCGGTCATGATTGGTGGCATATTCATCGGGTAAGGAATTTAGCTAAACGAATTGCCCGAGAAGAAGGTGCCGATATATTTTTAGTAGAATTGGCGGCTCTTCTACATGATATCGGTGATTATAAGTTCTTTAAGGGAGATGAAGAAGCCGGGGCAGCGAAGGTTGGGGAGTGGCTCTCTTCTTTAGAGATTTCCCCTTCATTTATCGATAAGATTATAGAAATTACTTCCCGGGTATCTTTTATGCTTTCACTTCCTGATAAACAGAAAGGGAGAGATAAAAAGAATTCCACTATTCCGACGGTCTCCAAAGAATTGATGTCCGTAACTGATGCTGATCGTTTAGACGCAATGGGAGCAATAGGGATAGCCCGGGCTTTTACCTATGGGGGATTTTTTAATCGGCCAATTTACGACCCGGCCATTAAACCGATCAAATCCATAACCAAAGAGGAATATAAAATTACTGAGGCACCCTCCATTAACCATTTTTACGAAAAGCTATTGAAGCTTAAAGATATGATGTATACCAAATTAGGTCGTAAAATTGCCAAAAGAAGACACCGTTTTATAAATCTTTACTTAAAGCAATTTTTTAAAGAATGGAAAGGAAAAATGTAAAGAAAAGTGCCTGGCACCTTTTTTTACATTTTATTATGCTTGGACAGGAGGAAAGTATGTATAACGATTTTAAGGGAACACTAATCATTCTAGTAAGACATGGAGAATGTGAAGGGAATATTAAGGGGAAGTTTAGAGGAAGGATAGACTTCCCCTTAAATAAAAGAGGACTTATTCAGGCTCAGGATTTGGCGCAAGAACTGAAAAATTTTCCTCTTAAACATATTTATACCAGTCCTTTGTCTCGAGCCAGGCAGACTGCAGAGGCGATTAGCCGACAATGTAGGGTGGAAGTTAAGATAGAAGAGCGGTTTAATAATATCGAATTGGGGAGCTGGGAAGGGCGCCTTAAAAAAGAGATTGCTGAACTATATCCCAAGGAATGGGAACTTTGGATAAATAATCCGGAGAAACTTCGAATGCAAGATATGGAGACTCTTTATGATGTACAAAAAAGGGCCAAGGCTTGTCTGGATAGTTTAGTTTCTAAACATGACGGAGAGGTTTTAGCAGTAGTTACCCACCGAGCAGTACTGAAACCCCTTATCGCTGCTTGCTTAAATATTGCCCCTCCTTATTTTTGGAAGATTCATCTGGATACTGCCTCTTATAGCCTTTTGTCTCATAAAGAGGATAGAGGATATTGTCTGATACAATTGAATCAGACTAAACATTTAAAAGAATATGTTACCGAGTGGGTATAAGAAAAATGAAAATTAACTCTAAAAAACAAATATCAAAAAAATACAAAATCTTTATCGGATACTTAGAAGGAACCATATCTATCATTATAAATACTATTCTTTTTGGCTTGAAATACTGGGTGGGAATTAAGACTTTTTCTATAGCTATAATTGCCGATGCCTGGCATACCTTATCTGACTCGCTCACTTCCCTGGTGGTGATCATAGGTTTCAAAGTTTCATCCAAGCCTGCCGATAAAAAGCACCCCTACGGTCACGGTCAGGCAGAGATAGTTAGTTCTGTTATTATTGGGACACTATTAGCTGTGGTAGGTGTTAATTTTTTAATTGCCTCGATTCAAAAATTTATAAATCATCAATCTGCCTCTTATGGAAATTTAGCCGTAATAGTATTCACAATTTCCGTGATAGTAAAAGAAGGGCTGGCTCAGTTTTCTATGCGCGCTGGAAAGAAAATTAATTCTCAATCACTTATTGCCGATGGCTGGCACCATAGAAGTGATGCCCTGGTATCTCTTATGGTTTTAGTCGGAATCTTTATGGGAGGATATTTCTGGTGGGTGGACAGCATTATGGGCATTGCAGTATCTTTCGTCATATTTTATACCACCTACATCATTTTGAAAGGATCAATCAGTACCTTGATCGGTGAAGAACCATCCGAGGATCTTGGAGCAGAGATTAATAAAATTGTAAACAATGGTGTATCTTATGATGTTAAATTACATCACCTTCATTCTCACAGATATGGTGACAATAGAGAATTAACCTTTCATATCAGATTGCCAGTAGATATGAGATTGGAAGATGCTCACAAGATTACAGAAAAATTAGAAAAGAAGATAAAAGAAGAAATGAATATTGAGACTACCATCCATGTAGAGCCAGATTATTATAAGGAGAATAAGAACTAATTAAAATAAATCTATACTCAAGATACAAGTGTTGAGAAAACCGGAAAGGAAGTAATTTTGAAGTTAAGATATAAGATAATTATTTTTTTATCATTGTTTTTGATATTCACTTCACTTTTAATTTGTGTAGCCGGTGCCAGTACAGATATCCAAGAAGAGATAAATCAGTTCGCGGGGTTTTCGGGAGTCCTGATAAAAGATTTAAACACTCAAGAAGTACTATTTTCTCATAATGAAGATAAACTTTTCACCCCGGCATCTCTTACTAAAATATTTACCCTGCTGGCTGCTTTGGAAATGCTCGGTGAAGAGTACGCTTATCCCACTTCCTTCTATTTTTCCAGCACTGTTCCCGGAGAGATAAACGGAGACCTGTATATAATAGGCAGCGGGGACCCCACTCAGTCCCCGGAAGTAATCATAAAGATAGCAGATGATCTGGTGCAAAAGTTTAGTATCAGGCATATCTCTGGAGATATTGTATTGGATAATTCAAAGTTCTTACCCGAAGAGTTTTTAGGAAGGGGATGGATGTGGGATGATAAAAATCCCCTGATCGGAGCATTAACTGTAACGGGCTATAAAATCAATGAAAAACAAAATTCTTATCTTAATACTATGCCTCTTCTTTGGGGAAATATTTTTTCTCAGGAACTATCTAAAAAAGGAGTAAAGATAAAAGGGGATATCCGAATTGGAAAAATTCCAGAGGATCTAAAGGTAAAGTATATTTATTATTCTGATACTTTGGATAAAATACTGGCTTATATGATGAAAAAGAGTGATAATCAGATTGCTGAAAATATTTTTCGTACCCTGGCTCAGGCGAATAATCCTGAAGAGGCATCTACTGTTGCTCGGACTATTGCCTCTTTAGAAGAGGTTATTGATACAGCCCTGGGTTTAAAATGGGGAAAAGATTACATTCTTGTGGACGGCTGCGGGCTGTCTGAATATAATCTTACGACCCCTGCCCATCTGGTTAAAGCAATTACTTACCTTTACCAGAAATACGACTTTAAGATACTGGATTATTTTGCCAGTACCAAAGAAAAAGGGACTCTAAAAGAACGTCTATCTTTTCAGGTATGGGGCAAGACTGGCACTTTATCCTCGGCTTCAGCACTGGCTGGCTTATTACAGACCAAAAATATGAGATGGGTAGTTTTTTGTCTTATGGAAAATAATTTTATATTTATAGAAGATGAGAATGACCCCAAAATTTTTGAAAACAGAATAATAGAATACATCTACGAAAATTTGTAGCACCACGGTGTTTCGTGTTGAATGTGCTTGATTTAAGATAAAGGAATGAACATATATAAATAATCTACAAAAATTACACATAAAAAAGAGGATTTTTTGAAGTAATGTAGTATACTAATATAATATAAGGATAAATACTTGAGCAATACTCACATTATAAAAATCATGTTTTCTGAATATCTGTACAAAAATTAATAAATATCGATTTTTACGGAGGTGTAATTTTAAAAATGAAAGACGAGGATAAGGCAAAAGACCAGCTTATTAAAGAATTACAAAAAATGCGCGAAAAAGTAACCGGCTTAGAAGAAGTAAAACTTAAGTATAACCAGGTGGATAAAAAACTTAAGCAAACTGATATAAAATTACAAAAATTTATAGAAGGTATTGCCGATATTATTACCAAAGTTATTGAATTAAGAGATCCCTACTCCATTGGGCACCTACAAAGAGTCTCAAAACTTGCTATGGCTATAGCCCAGGAAATGAAACTCCCCCAGGATAAGATTGAGGGAATCAAGATTGCTTCCTTAGTTCATGACATCGGAAAGGTTAATTTGCCCTCTGAAATCGTACGTAAGCCTGGTAAATTAATTGAAGTAGAATTTAATTTAATTAAAAGTCATCCCAAAATAAGTTATGATCTATTAAAAAGAATAGATTTTCCCTGGCCTATTGCTGAAATTGTCTTTCAGCATCAAGAAAAGATAGATGGTTCAGGTTATCCGAGAGGATTAAAGGGTGATGAAATTTGTATAGAGGCAAAGATATTAGGGGTAGCAAATGTGGTTGAAGCAATGTCTTCTTATCGATCTTACCGACCTGCTCTTATTATTGATGAAGCTTTAAATGAAATTGACAAGAATAAAAATATTATTTTTGATCCGGAAGTGGTAGACGCCTGTATTAAACTCTTCAAAGAAAAGGGTTTTAAATTTGAATTGTAGCAGCACTATATGCCGTGGCGAAGGGGATATATTGAATAAAAAAGACACGATTCATCGTGTCTCTACAGAATAAAAATTAAAATGAAAATAAGAGTGGATAAAATGAAAACTGCAATGTTATTTTTTTTGATAATAATTTCAGCTATCAGCTTATTCGGAACAGATATTGCTTCGGCTGTTAATAATGAGTTGACTGAACTTGAGGTTCAGCAGATAGAGATATTAAAGCTTTCCCAAGTAATAGAAGAACAACCTTCAAATATTAAACTAAAAGAAGACATAAAAAATTATAAGGTAGGATTGGAATTATACCAACAGAGTGATTATCAGCAGGCAATTTCCGAACTGCTAAAGATAAAATATTCCACCCTAAATTTACCTTTTTATATTAAATCCCAACTCATATTAGGGGATTGTTATAGAAAAATTGAAGATTGGGATAGTGCGATAGAAGTTTATAAAAACTTAGTAATAGATGACCTTATTTTGACTGATTATTCCCTCTTTTTTCTGGCTGAAACCTATAGACTTAAAGGTGAAAATCGCGAATCTATAGCTGCTTATAAGCGAATAATAGAGAATTTCCCTCAAAATCTGATTATTTCAGAAGCCAATTACCAGATAGCTCAAAATTATCGCGAATTAAAAGATATAAATTCTGCTCTAATTTATTATAAAAATATCTTAAAAGATTCACAGGATGACCAGCTTAAAGGAAAGGTTTTGCTTGAGCTTTCTGAGATATACTGGCAGGAAAAAAAATATATTGATTCTCTTAACTGTTTATATGAGATATTGGATGAAGGTTACAGACTTAAAAGGAATTCAGAACCGGAAGAGTTGTTGATTAGCTATTTTTATAAGATTCAAGAAGATTTAAAAGAGATTGAGGTTCCTTACCATATAATGGTGAAATGTGCAGACGCTTTGTTTAAATATCGCCAATATAATCTGGCTGAAGATTTATATAAGGAAGTTATTAAAACTTTTCCAAAAGCCGCTGATATTGCGGAAATTTATTATAAGAGGGCAAGGGCTTTATATTACGAAAAGGAATATAAGGAAGCTGTTAATCAGTGTGAAGAGATGATAGCAAAATTTCCTCCCAGCGAAATTACTATTAAAGCAAATTATCTTGGGGGTAATTCTCTGAGTGCTTTAGGTGAGCGTTATTTGGCAATAGATAAGTATGAAAAAATTATAGGACAATATCCTGAAAGTTATTATGCCCGACAATCTTATCTGCGTTTGGCGGAATCTTATTTTCAGTTAAAAGAAACAGAAAAGGGGATTTCCCTATGGAGAGAATTAATCAGCAAATATCCTAATAGTGATGAATCAATGACTTCTCTATGGGATTTAGCTCGATATTATACCAATAATAATGCTGATTCTCAGGCATTAGATTACTATCGAGAATTATCAGAGAGATTTTCTCAAAGCAATTTGGGGGATGATGCCCTGTACTGGAGAGGAAAGATTTTAGAGAGTATAGGTTCAGATGAGGAGGCAAAAATTGTCTACGAAAAACTTATTCGGGAATATCCTTTGAGTTATTATACCGAAAGAATTACAGAACAGAGAAGCGATATTAGCTTTATTTGGCCCGTTTTTATCTCTGAGACAGAAGATTTTATAGATTTAGAGGAATTTTTTAAAAAATATGATAAAATTGAGGGGAAAGGTCAGCTGTCACTACTTAAAGCAGAATTATTTGGAGAGGTTAGTTTTTATAAGGAAGCGATAATTGAATTAAAAGGGGCATTAAATTATAACCCTGGAAATATCTTTTTATTATTTAGATTAAGTGACCTTTATCAGAAGAATAAGGATTATTACAGTTCTTTAAATTATTCGGAGATAATCTTTAATTATTTACAGGATAATTACCCTTTGGAGGAATTACCTCTTGAATTATGGGAACATCTTTACCCGGCTTATTTTGAAGATATGATTAGAGAATATGCCTTAAAATATGAAATAGACCCCTTACTCGCCCTGGCTATGATAAGAGAGGAGAGTCGATTTAATGCTTGGAATGAATCTGTGGCTGGAGCCCGAGGATTGATGCAGATAATCTTTTCTACCGGGGAATGGATTGCTCAGAAGATAAATCTGGAAGAATTTAATAATGAAATGCTCTTTGACCCCGAGATTAATATTGATTTGGGTTGCTGGTATATCGGTTATCTAAAAGAAAGATTTTTAAATGACCCTATTTTGATAATTTCGGGTTATAATGCCGGCCCAGGCACAACCAGTAAATGGTTAAAGCAATATGATAGATCTGACCTGGATAATTTTGTGGAAAATATTCCCTATTCTGAGACCAGAGAGCATATAAAAAAAGTAATGAAATCTTACCAGATGTACAAAAGATTGGCGCAGGTTTTAAGCGAAGGGTAAATGGAATGGTTTTTACTGGATTAAAAAAGGAGGTAGAAGTTCGATACGGCGAACTTAAGAACAAATGACGAGTAAAGTAAAAGCTCAACTTTTTTGTCTTCATTGTAACCAAGAAACCAATCATACCATTACCTATAAAGGTGAATATTTAGAAGATATTAAATGTAGTATTTGCGGAAACGAAATTAGAATTAACCGGGAAAAATTATTAGAAACCTACACTGCAGATTTTATAGATAGGGTGTTAACCAAGCCTCAACGAATAACTGAGGAGATAAAAAAAGATCTATCTCATTTTCTAAAGTCTATGCCCATCAGAATTTTGACTAAGCCTTATCGGGTTGCCCGGGAGATAGGAGATATGCTGCATAAAGAAAAGGATAAAAGCGGAAGGTGAAAAATTAATTAGCCAATTGACCAATTCATTGTGCCCTTACAAAATCAAAAAAAGCGTATTGCAATATGCCATATTTAAAAACAGATAAAAAAATTGACAAATTTATCAAAAAGCAATAATATATAATATAAAGAAATCAGCATAAATCAAGAGAGGTTTATGAAGTGGAAGAATATTTAACTGCAAAACAAGTAGCGAAATATTTACAAGTAAAACCTTTTACTATCTATCAATGGGCAAGAACCAAAAAGATTCCAGCGGTTAAAATTGGAAGAATCTGACGTTTCAAAAAGGAGGTTATTGATAGTTTTTTAGAAAAGAAACCTGAGAAAAAGAAGAGATAGCTGCTTGGCTATTGAGGAGACTTCTTAATTGTTTATTTTTTACCTCATTTATGGTTATTAATCTATGAACACAGGAGGATAGAAGATGTATGTAGCACAAAAACATAATAGAGATAAGAAAAATTCCATTATTTTTTTAATTCTACTTCTATTGTTTATCACTTCAATTTCTTTTTACTCTTTCGCTGATAATAATGATGAATTGTTTACACTTAAAGTAACTAAGGGTGATACTCTATGGAGCATCTCCAAACAATATAATATTCCCTTGAATCTAATTTTAACTCTAAATAATATTAAAGATAAAGATAGTTTATCCATCGGTCAGATAATTCAAATTCCTCAAGATAATCCCCTTACCGCTGATTATAATATACACACCGTAAAAAAAGGAGAGACTTTATGGTCAATTGCCCAGGAATATAATCTTTCTGTAGATCTAATTCTTGCCAACAATAACTTTGCTAATTCAGAATTAATTTCTATTGGACAGCAGATAGAAATTCCCTCTTCTAAAAGTACTACCCCTGAAACAAATATTATTACCCAGCCAGTTATTGATAAAAAGAATAATAACATGAGTAATAATATCAGTCCGCCCGAAGATGCAGAATCGATACAGTCAATTGCTGAAAGATATAAACTTACCAACAGTTCTATTGTCTTGGATAAAGGTATCGAAAATTCAGAATTAATTTCTATTGGACAGCAGATAGAAATTCCCTCTTCTAAAAGTACTACCCCTGAAACAAATATTATTACCCAGCCAGTTATTGATAAAAAGAATAATAACATGAATAATAATATCAGTCAGCCCGAAAATGCAGAAGCGATTGTTTATACAGTCAAAGCAGGCGATAGTTTATGGAATATTTCTCGAAAATATGGAGTTTCGGTGGAAGTTATTATGAATGTAAATAATCTTAGAGATAAAGATTCCTTATCACTTGGCCAAAAATTAGAAATTCCCGCAATAGGAGGAGGAGCATCTAACTCTAACCAGAAAGAGGAACCAATCATTGTAAATTATACGGTAGTGAAGGGAGACACTCTGTGGAGCATATCCCAGAGATATGATGTAAATATGAGTACCATTATCTCTACCAATAATTTAAAAGAAATATCTCAACTATCTATAGGTCAAAAATTGAAGCTGCCAATAACTAATATGGATATTGCCAAAGCAGAAGGATATGACCAGAAAGCTGCAGCAGAGGAAATAATTTATTATGTAAAAAAAGGAGAAAGCCTCTGGAGTATTTCGCACGAGTATAATGTAAAATTAGAAGCTATTATAGCAGCTAATAGTATTACCGATGCTTCCAAAATTTCTGCAGGACAGCAATTGAGAATTCCCAATGTACCCGGTACCCGCAGTATTATATATAATTTTATCTGGCCGGTAAGAAGAAGAATTACTTCTTCTTATGGAATGAGAGTTTTAAGCGGAAGGAAAGATTTTCATGCTGGTATAGATATCGGTGCTCCAACCGGGACTAATATAGTAGCTGCTGAGAACGGCATAGTAAGCTATTCTGGATATATGCGAGGATATGGCAATATAATTATATTAAGCCATGATGAGGGATATTCTACTGTATATGCTCATAACTCGGTAAATTTAGTGAAGAAAGGCCAGAGTATCAAAAAGGGTAGTGTAATTGCTAAGATAGGAAGAACTGGAAATGCTACAGGTTCCCACCTTCATTTTGAAGTAAGGTTAAACGGTAAGCCGGTTAATCCTCTATCATATTTACAATAAGTAAATTATTTTTAAGCTATTCATTTATCTCTCATTAAAATTGAATTCGCATCCATAACACAATAAGAAAGAAAGGAGGAAAATTATTTTAAACAATCAATTGAGTATATTAATTAAAAAATATTAGAAAGGAGAATAAATATGAAAAGAAAATTATTTGTAGTTTTGTTGTTAACATTAGGATTATTATTTAGTATAGTTGGAGCAGTTTCCGCAAGTGGCACTCTGGTATTCGGTAGCAGTGGTGATGTCTCGGGATTAGACCCTGCAGACGTAACCGATGGAGAATCAATCCAGAGGATGGATAACATTTTTGAGGGATTAGTGGAATTTGAATCAGGTTCTACATTGATAAAACCTTGCTTGGCTACCTCCTGGGAGGCATCTGCAGATGGGACAGAGATTGTTTTCCACTTAAGAGAAGGGGTTAAATTCCATGATGGCACAGACTTTAATGCCGATGCAGTAGTCTTTTCTTTTGCCCGCCAGTACGATACCGCCCATCCTTACAATCAATATGGTGAGTGGCCCTATTGGGGATATATGTACTATGATGTAGATAGAATGGAGAAGATTGATGACTTTACGGTAAAACTTGTTTTAAAAAGACCGAATGCCTCTATTATGACCAGTTTAGCCATGTTCACGGTTTGTATTGTAAGCCCGACCAATGCCGAAAAATATAAAGAAGATGCCTTTAAAAATCCCTGCGGAACCGGTCCTTTTAAATTTGTCGAATGGGTAAAAGATGACCATATCACCTTAGAAGCAAATGAAAACTATTGGCGGGAAAGGGCTAGTTTGGATAAATTAATCTTCAAAGTTATTCCTGACCCTTCAGCTCGGCTTATGGCTTTAGAAGTAGGTGAAGTGCAGGGGATAGAATATCCCAATCCAGCTGACTTAGACAGAATAAAGGCTAATAAAGATTTGAAACTTTTAACCGAACCAGGAATGAATGTCGGATTTATGGCCATGAATACCGGATACGGATATATTGATGCTAATAAAAACGGTGTACGTGATATAGCAGATGAACCTCTGGTTAAAACTCCGGGATATTTTGAACCCCTTACTAAAAAGGAAGTGAGACAGGCAATTAATATGGCTATTGATAAGAAATCAATAATAGATAATCTTTATATGGGAACAGCATCTGTGGCTAAGAATGGAATGCCTCCCTTTATGCTAGGGTACAATGATGATATAGTAGATTATCCCTATGATCCTGCGAGAGCTAAAGAGTTGTTAGCTAAAGCCGGCTACCCGGATGGTTTTGAAGTGACTCTATATGTCATGCCGGTATCCCGGCCGTATATGTTCGATCCTCCCAAGGTTGGGGAAGCGATTCAGAGCTATTTAGCGGCAGTGGGTATCACTGTAAAATTCTATCAGGTTGATTGGGGAACCTATCTACAGGAAACCATGGAAGGAAATCACCAAATGTGCCTTTTAGGGTGGACCGGTGATAACGGAGACCCGGATAATTTTATGAATGTATTATACGGAGCGAATGCCTGTTCTATTGGTACTGCTGGAAATTATGCCTTCTATACGAATAATACTAACCAGGAATTGCTTTCCGCAGCTTTAGCCACTTATGATGAAGAAAAGAGAGCAGCATATTATAAGAAGGCTCAGGAAATGATTCACGAAGACGCCGGCTGGGTTTATCTGGCTCATTCAAATCAAAATATGGTCTTTAAATCAAATGTACATGGTTTTGTACTTAATCCCACTAGTAGATATTTTTTCTACCCGGTAGCGATAGAATAGAAAAAATTCTCTTAGTTTGAATTTTCCTAAAGGGGAAGGGGCAACTTAGTTGCCCCTTCCCCGAGTGAAATAAAAAGGTGCCCATAAGGGCACTTTTTTTTCTTATTGCATTTTAATAGTTAAAAAGTATAATAGTATAAGTATAATTAAAAAAAGATTAGGAATAAGTAGATGAAGTGGTATATTACCAAAAGATTATTCATGTTGATCCCAGTACTAATAGGCGTATCTATTCTCGCCTTTTCTTTGATTCGTTTAGCCCCCGGTGATCCGGCAGTAACCATAGCCGGACAACATGCCTCTCCCCAGGTTATCAGTGCTATCAGAGAAAAATACGGGTTAAATAAACCCCTCACTACTCAATATTGGATCTGGCTGAAACAGGTTTTACATGGGGATTTGGGACGTTCTATCGTGTCTAATGAATTCGTAGCCAAAGAAATATTGGAAAGATTTCCTAATACCATCGAACTGACAATATTATCCATGTTTTTTGCGATAATTGTAGGATGTATTGCCGGGATTATCTCAGCTTCGAGGCAGTATTCGATTTTTGATTATAGTATTATGGGGCTTGCCCTTTTTGGTGTATCAATGCCCGTTTTCTGGTTGGGAATTATGTTAATGATGATTTTTGGTGTTTGGTTGAGATGGCTTCCTATCAGTGGGCGCATAAGTATGATGATTTCTTTCCAACGAATTACCGGTTTTTACCTGCTGGATAGCCTCATTACCGGCAATTTCGCAGCTTTTATAAGTTCACTTCGTTATTTAATTTTACCTTCCATTGCTCTATCTACTATTCCGATGGCTACCATTGCCCGGGTAACCAGGTCGAGTATGTTAGAAGTATTAAG
>JADBKX010000133.1 GCA_014894735.1 Candidatus Sediminicultor sextus
ATTATTACCCGCCCGGATACACCTCTGCCCTGGATAAACTATTTAGGGTTTGAGAAGTATTTCGGGATTATTTCCAATACCGCGGGGGGCTATAGTTTTTATTTAGATGCCAGATTACGTCGAATAACGCGCTATCGTTATAATAATGTTCCCCTGGATGTAGGTGGCCGCTATTTATATATTAAAGATGGTAATACCATCTGGAATCCCGGTTGGAAACCAACTTGCACCTCATTAGATAGTTACTCCTGTCGACATGGATTAGGATATTCGGTGATTACGGGACGTAAAAATGATGTGGAAGTAGAGATCACTTACTTTGTTCCTCTTGGAGAGAATATGGAAATATGGAAAGTAAAAATAATAAATCATGGAGAGCAGGAAAAAAGGCTAACCCTTTTTTCCTTAGTTGAATTTTGTCTTTGGGATGCTATGGATGACATGACTAATTTCCAACGAAATTTCAATATAGGCGAAGTAGAAGTAGAAAATGATACTATTTTTCACAAAACTGAATATCGGGAAAGACGAAATCATTATGCCTATTTTTTCTGTAACCAAGAAATAGATGGATTTGATACTAGTCGCGATGCATTTATTGGGGTTCATCATGGGTTTGAAAATCCTCAAGTGGTAAGTAAGGGAAGATGCACTAATTCTCTGGCAGTCGGTTGGGCTCCCGTTGGTGTTCATCAACTCAATGTCACTCTCCAGCCAGGGCAAGATAGAACGCTCCATTTTATATTAGGATATATGGAAAACAAAGAAGATGAAAAGTTTTCAGCCCCCAATATTATTAATAAAAAATCATTATGGACTAAATTGGAGCTTTATAACACTACCCAAGCTGTGGATGAAGCATTTAATGAGTTGAAAGTCTATAGTAGCAGACTGCTTGGTCGATATCAGGTGAAAATAGATAATGAAGATGTAGAACGTATGGTCAATATTTGGAATCAGTATCAGTGCATCGTCACTTTTAATCTGTCTCGTTCTGCTTCTTTATTTGAATCTGGTGTTGGGCGTGGGATGGGCTTTCGGGATTCCAATCAAGATTTGCTTGGTTTTGTGCATATATTTCCGGAAAGAGCAAGAAAAAGAATTCTGGAACTTGCTGCTATTCAGCTCTCTAATGGAGATTGTTATCATCAGTATCAACCGTTAACCAAGGAGGGAAACGAAAATATAGGTAAAGGATTTAACGATGATCCATTATGGTTTATTGCTTCTACTTGTGCTTATATAAAGGAAACTGGAGATTTTTCAATTCTTGATGAGGTCATTAGATATTCAGATATGCCTGGTAGCAAAGCTACTATTCTTGATCATCTTACCCTTTCTATTAATTATACCCTAAAAAATTTAGGACCGCATAATCTTCCTCTTATTGGTCATGCCGACTGGAATGATTGTCTGAATCTCAATTGTTTTTCCAAAGTGCCCGGAGAATCTTTTCAATCAGCAGGGGACCTAAGCGGAGGGGCAGCAGAATCTGTAATGATTGCCGGTTTGTTTCTCTATGTTTGTCGTGAATTCATAAAGCTTTGTCAACAGATTGGTGCTGAAGAAAAAATTAATGAACTCAATAAAGGATACAAACTTATCCAGAAAGCGGTTGAAGAACATGGATGGGATGGAGAATGGTTTTTACGAGCTTATGACTATTATGGGGATAAAGTAGGGTCTAAGGAATGTGAAGAAGGAAAGATATTTATTGAATCTCAGGGTTGGTGTATTATGGGTGGTGTTGGTTTAAAAGATGGTAGAGCTCAAATGGCTTTAGATAGCGTGGAAAAATATTTAGCGACTCCACACGGAATTATGTTACTTCAACCTGCATATTCTCGCTATTATTTAAATTTAGGAGAAATTTCTTCCTACCCTCCAGGATATAAAGAAAATGCCGGGATATTTTGCCATAATAATCCCTGGATTTCTATAGCGGAGACTATTTTAGGAAATGGAGAAAAAGCTTTTAACTATTATTTACAAATTTGCCCCAGCATGAAGGAAAATTTTATTGAAAAGTATCGGTGCGAGCCTTATGTTTACGCTCAGATGATTGCTGGTAGAGAGGCATCAACCTACGGTGAAGCTAAAAACTCCTGGCTTACCGGTACAGCAGCTTGGAGTTTTGTAACCATTAGCCAGGCTATTTTAGGAATTAAACCCGATTATCAGGGTTTGTTGATTGACCCTTGTATTCCCAAAAGTTGGAAGGAATACAGGGTTATTCGGCTCTTCCGTGGAGTAAAGTATCATATTACCGTAAAAAATCCTGAGGGGGTTAGCAAGGGAGTTAAGCGTTTACTAATCAATGGAAAATTAATAAAAGGAAATCTGATACTTTATAATAAGAAAGATAAAGAAGTGAAAGTTACTGTAATCCTGGGTAGTAATTAAAAAAGATTTAAAGAAAGGAGATTCGTCTATGTTTTTGACTTCGAAAAGATATTCTCTTAACGGAATATGGAAATATTGTTTGAATAAACAAGAAGAATATAGTGATATTCAGGTTCCTTCTAATTGGTATTTACAAGGATTAAATCACAGTGGCAAGGTATATTACCAAAAGAAATTCGAGATATCTCTCCAGAAAGATAAGGACTATTATCTGGTCTTCAAAGGAGTGGATTACTTTTGTCAGGTGAAACTGAATGGAAAGTTAATCGGAAAACATGAAGGGTACTTCCAAGAATTTTCTTTCCTGATAACTAATATGCTAAAAGAGGCTGAGAATCTTCTGGAAGTGGAGGTAGATTCGCCCAAAGAACCTATTGATGTTTGGCCTAATAAGAAATATCTAATAAAAGGGATATTTAACCATCATGACACTCGTCCCGGTAGCTGGGACCCCGAATATGGACAGGATAAAAATACCGGAGGCATATGGAATGATATATTCATCGAAGAAAAACACCAAATACATTTGGATAAAAATATTAAGGTATCTCCTTTACTGTTAGAAGATGGCCGTGCGCGCTTGGATATAAATGTACCTATGAACAATAATGTTTTCCCGCAAGAAATAGAAATCATATTGGAAATTTCGGGAGTGGGATTTAAGGAAAAATATAAGATTGGCAAAAATATTTTTTTATCTTCAGGCAAGAATAATATCCATCTGGTAAAGACGATAGATAAACCTAAATTATGGACTACCTGGGATAGAGGGAAATCATATTTATATCATTTGAAATGTATTCTTCTGAATTCAAAAAGAAACATTTTAGATGAAAGTTCCCTGCAGTTTGGCATAAGAGAAATAAAGATAGATAACCAATGGAACTGGTATTTAAATGGCCAAAGGTTCTTCCCTCGTGGAACAAATATTATTCCTGCTCAATGGCTAAGCGAATATAATAACCAGAAAATAGCTCAGGATATAAAGATGTTAAAAGAAGCCAATGTCAATGCGGTAAGAGTTCATGCCCATATTAACCGGCAGGAATTTTATGATGCCTGTGATAAGGCCGGAATATTGGTATGGCAAGATTTTCCTCTTCAATGGAGCTATGAAGAGAGTGATGAATTTGTTCAAAATGCGGTTAGTCAGATTGGGGATATGATAGAGCAATTTTATAATCATCCCAGCATATCTGTCTGGTGCTGCCATAATGAACCGAGTACGAATAGATATACGCTTGACCCACTATTATACTTAACTGCAAAAGCCAAAGATTCCACCAGATATATTGATATAGCCTCTGACTTTGCCTATCATCCCTATCCAGGTTGGTATAGGACTCATTATTACGAATTTTGTTCACTTCCAGGAGCTCCCTTCATCAATGAATTTGGGGCTCAAGCCCTCCCCAATATAGAGACAATGAGGGAAATGATGAATAAAGATGAACTCTGGCCGCCTAAGTGGTCAGTATGGGCCTATCATGATTTTCAATACGATACTACCTTCAATGTGGCCAAGGTGGATATAGGTGATTCCATCGACGAATTTATAAAAAACAGCCAGGACTATCAATCAAAGTTGTTAAAATATGCCATAGAAAATTATCGCAAGAATAAATATTCTAAAATAACTGGAATATTTCAATTTATGTTCGTAGATAATTGGAATGCTATAACCTGGAGTGTGGTGGATTATTTTCGAAGGCCAAAAAAAAGTTATCATGTTTTGAAAATTATTTACCAACCGGTGTTAATTGGGATGGATATGGATAGGGAAAAGATAAGTTTGGATGCATTGAGGACTATGGGAATTTCCAGTATCTGGATAGTTAATGATACACTGAATAAGTATGAAAATACCTATGCCGAGATTAGCTTACTTAAAGATAAAGAGATAGCAACAGAAAGTAAAATAGAGATAGGTTGTATCCCTGCCGATGGTGTCAAACATTTTTCCAGTCCTCCACTATCAGAAGGACTGATCAGATTAAATCTAAAAGAAAAGGGGATTTATAATATTGAAATGAAATTGAAAAATAAAAAAGGTAATATCATCTCCAGAAACTCTTATATGATGGAGGTAGTATAATCTTAATTACTATACTTCTT
>JADBKX010000143.1 GCA_014894735.1 Candidatus Sediminicultor sextus
AACTTATGGGGTCCGGGGAGTTACAGAATGCGTCCCTGTTTAAATTTTAGAAGGAGAGGATTTTATGAAGTATCGAAAATTTGGTTCCACCGGCTTTAAAGTATCAGCTCTTGGATTAGGTTGTATGAGGCTTCCAACAAAAAGGTTGATGCCTTTACAGGCTGATGTGCCAAAATCAATTAAACTGATTAAAAGTGCAGTCGACAAAGGGATTAACTATATAGATACTGCATGGTTATATCATTTTGGTGCAAGTGAAAAAATTGTTGGCATGGCACTGCAGGGTGGTTATAGAGAAAAAGTGCATTTGGTTACCAAGAGCCCCTTGTTTTTGGTGAACAAAGCTGAAGATTTTGATAAATTTTTAAATAAACAATTAAAAAAAATGCAAACTGATTATATAGATACCTATCTTTTTCATTCAATGAATAAATCAGGATTGGAAAAACTAAAAAAATATCATTTAATGGATAAAATGATAGAAGCTAAAAAGGAAGGTAAAATTAAGTATATTGGTTTTTCATTTCACGATACCTTGCCGGTGTTTAAGGAGGTGGTAGATTTTTATCATTGGGATGTCGTGCAAATACAATACAATTATATGGATACAGCGATTCAGGCAACGACCGAAGGCTTAAAATATGCCGCGGGAAAAGGAATGGCAGTGGTGATTATGGAACCTCTAAAAGGGGGAAGATTGGCCAATCCGCCCGCTGAAGCATGGGAAGTGATGGCAAGGTCGAAAATAAAAAGATCTCCGGTTGATTGGGCACTGCAATATTTGTGGAATCTTCCGGAGATATCCCTGGTTTTAAGCGGAATGAGTAACCTGCAAATGTTAAATGAAAATTGTGATAGTGCTGACCGATCCGGAGTCAGTTCTTTACACGAAGAAGATTTGAACATCATAGATGATTTAATTAAAATTTATCGTAAGAAAATATTGGTTCCTTGTACCTCCTGCAAATATTGTTTGCCTTGTCCTTCCGGGGTAAATATTCCCCAGAATTTTGCTATCTTAAACAATGTAGCCTTGGAAAGAAGCAATGTTCGTAAATGGTTGAATAAACGGGATTATAAAAAAATGGCTAACTCTCCGGAAAAGTTAAACCAGGCAAAATCTAACGGAAATGCATCATTATGCATAAACTGTGGAATTTGTCTTGAAAAGTGTCCCCAAGAAATAAAGATTCCGGATGAATTAAAAAAGGTACACTTAATCTTAAAAAAAGGTAAAAAAATTGGCGATATCTATGAGAAGACCTCGTAAAGTGGAAAGCTAAAAACCATAGAAAAAATAGGATGTGAAATTTCAGAGGGAATGCTTTTTGATATTGGATATGCTGATGGTATCATTCCTGTTTTAGCCCGACCTGAAAAACCTGTTCCTAATGGCACAAGGGTTGGATAAACCTTTATTAATAGATAATATATTGGAATTGAAAATAAACTTATCAAAATTATGGTATGATCATTGTCTTTCTCCTAAATATAGGTGGGGAACTGAGAACCATTAACTTTTAAAATTTGGAAAATCCCCCAACAAGCTTATTGTTGTCTGGGGATTTTTATTTTAGTAAAAATTCCTTGGTCTTTAAAACATTGGCATAACCCGCTTTAAGCGTTTGTGCCGAGGCAAGTTTAATCTGCTCTTGATTGAGTTTTTCCAGACCCGGCGTTCCGGTGGCGTCGATAATAAAATCAACATAATAATCTCGGTCATGGGCGTCTCGAGCGGTAGATTCGCAGCAAAAGTTAGTCATGAACCCCACAATAACCAACTGGTTAATCTTTAATTTATTTAAAAGATCAGCTAAGTCTGTATTAAAAAAGGAGTTATACCTATTTTTAATGATTTCCGGTGCACCCTTAATTATTATTAGATCATCTATATATTCTGCTTCTAATGACCCTTTTCTAAATCCTATTTCTCTTGTTTTTCCGCTAAAATCATACATTCTACCGGCATCAGAGCCATCAGGATTATGCAGATGTCTGATATAAATTATGGGTAGGTTTTTATTTTCAAAATATCTGATTATTTTATTAATATTTTCAACGATACTCTCCACATTATTTACTTTTAATCTAGAATGGTTTAAAGAATAAACCTTTTGGACATCTATGACCAATAGAGCAATATTTTTCATCATTTTCTCCTTCCGGTATAATAAAATGATAATTACCTAATTTATCTTTAAATTATATTATAAAGAAAGATAATAATCATCTCATATTTTAATCAAAGAAAAAGACCTTCCCGGAGCTACCCCAATTGAATATCATTCTCAAGGGACTGTTTTATATATGGATGGAGATCCCTATTCTTCATCTTTTCCTACTCTTCCAGAATAAACCTCCATCTTCTAACTATAATTTGTTGATCAAGTTTTATAATCAAATACCTCCTTTAGTGATATAATTATATCAAATTAGTTACATAATTGCAGAGTATTAACAACGGCTCTTTGCCACATTATGCAAATAGGCATATAATTAAAAAAATTGGCTACAAGGAAATTATTATGCCTAAACAAAGAAGAAAATTAAGGAGGAACTTATGAATAGAATTGCTATTGGAATTATTTTTGGCATTATTGCCGGTATAATCGATATGATACCAATGGTATTACAAAAACTGACCTGGGATGCAAATTTATCCGCTTTTTCAATGTGGGTAATTGCAGGTTTTTTAATTTCTACCAATGGATTAAGAATTCACAGTATGATCAAAGGAATTTTAATTTCGTTTTCACTGTTAATACCATGTGCTTTTTTAATTGGTTGGCATCAACCTATTAGTTTGATTCCAATATCTATTATGACTTTAATCTTGGGAAGTTTATTAGGTTTTGCAATACAAAAATTTGGCAAGAATAAATGAATAAGTGAAAAACAGAGTAGCATAAAAAGAGTAGATGAAGAAAGTCCAAGAGATGATTAAAGATAATAAAATATGGGCAAGTTTAAACTGTCCTATTTAAATTATAAGAAGGACAATTGTTTCTTGGCCAAGAGAATTTTTCGAATCGTAAATAAAAATGGAGGAAAAAACAATGAATAAAATATTAAAAGCTGAGGCAAAATGGATTCAAGGTACTAAAGTGGAGAGTGAAACCAGAGGGTTCAAACTGACTATCGATAAGCCGCTGGAGGAGAATGGCACAAATTTAGGTCCCAAACCTGCTGAATTGTCATTACAGGCTTTGGGAGGATGCATTCTCTTCGCCTATCTATATGCTGCTGAAAAACTAAGGGTTGAAATCGAAGATTTGAAGGTAGATGTGGAAGGAGAAGTAGTTCCCGGGGGATGGACTGATGAACAGAACATAGAGAGAACTGGTTTTAAACAGGTTAAATTTGCAGTTCAGGTAAAAACGAAACACTCTGAAGAGACTATCAAAAAAGTACACCAGTTAGCCAAGAAAGTATCACCCATGTTTGATAATTTTAGCCATGCAGTTAAGTTGGAAGGCACTTTTTCTATTCACTAAATTGAATAAGCTCCAGAATCTGTAAACTTATCCTATTTAGTGTATACTGAAAGAAGGTTAAATTAAAATAATATTGCAACAAACAAGTCAACCAGGGAAAAACATTTTAACTATTATCTTTAATTACGAAAAATATAATTTGAAATATTAGTAAAACTGAGATAAAGCAACTTAGATATTATGTAATTGAACATGATAAAAAATGAGAAGGTTAATTACTTTAATAAGGAGGGATTAGGATGTTTAAAGTCATTTTACTCATGTTATTCATTGTGGGTATTGCAGTCTATGCGAATGCTAAGGACCAATTCGAGACAGACATCATCACCACATCCGCTGGTGAGCTTAAGATCACCTTTATCGGTCACGGAACCTTAATCTTTACTTTTAATGAAAAAGTCATTCATGTTGACCCCTATGGTGAGCTGGCGAATTACTCTATACTTCCCAAAGCTGATATCATTCTGATAACCCACGAGCATAGTGACCATTTTGATTTACCAGCAATCGAGAAGTTAAAGACTGAGAAAACCCAAATAGTCTTCACTGAAACCTGCGCAAAGAAAGTTCCAGGCGGCATAGTTATGAAGAATGGAGATGTGCTAATTGTTCAGGGAATAAAAATTGAAGCCGTACCGGCATATAATATTGTTCATACCCGTGGTAATGGAGAACCGTTTCATCCGCAGGGTGTAGGAAACGGGTATATTCTGACTTTTGGTGATAAACGAGTCTATGTGGCCGGTGATACCGAAAATATTCCGGAGATGAAAGCAATAGAGAATATTGATATTGCCTTTTTGCCTATGAACCTGCCTTATACGATGACCCCAGAGATGGTCGTTGATGCTGCCGAGTTGTTTAAACCAAAGATTCTGTATCCTTATCATTATGGCGACACAGATACTTCGAAGTTGGAGGAATTACTAAAAAATCATCAAGAAATAGAAGTACGCGTTCGTAAAATGGAGTAAATCTATTATCGGTCAAACGAGCCAGAAGCCATT
>JADBKX010000171.1:0-2844 GCA_014894735.1 Candidatus Sediminicultor sextus
TCCCCTGTTCCCTATGTTCCCTATCTGCTATGTCCAATCATGGGAACAAATCTTACCCCGATAATTCCTGTAGATTTAACTTCCCCTCTTATCTTTTCTATTTTCATTAAAGTTTGTGCCATCCATATTCCACCCACGGGTATAACTATTCGCCCTCCATCATCTCTTATCTGCTGAAGAAGTTGCGGGGGGATGTAATCGGGGGCACAGGTTACTATAATAGCATCATAAGGGGCATATTCTTCCCATCCATAGTATCCATCACCAATTTTAAAATGGATGTTTCTATAACCTAAATCCTTTATTAATTTTTCCGATTTTTTAGAGAGACTTTCATATATCTCTACTGTATAGACTTCTTCTACAATCTCAGCTAAAACTGCTGCTTGATACCCAGAGCCAGTTCCTATCTCTAAAACCCTTTCCCCTCCTTTTAGCTCTAAAAGCTGAGTCATTAAGGCTACAATATAAGGCTGAGAAATAGTTTGACCTTCACCGATAGCAAGGGGGTAATCATTATAAGCTGATTCCTTAATACGTTCATCAACGAACTGGTGGCGAGGGACAGTGAGCATAGCCTGTAAGACTTTTGAATCAATTATATCTCGATTTTGCAACTGATTTACTACCATGCTCTGCCTTTTTTGGGCAAAAATTGCTTCTCTATCTTCTTCCTGTTCCTGGGCAAAAATGGTTAGGAAAAAAATTAAAAATACTATCAAGATAAAAACAAGGGATTTTCTCATTGCAAACACCCACTTTGTTCAATCCTATAATTTTAATAAATTGTTAATTCCATTAATATCTTTAGCTTTATTATTTTAATTTAAAAATATTTTAATTATTTCTCTTTTTTTATTACCATTATACTAATAGCATAAGTTGTAGAAAATACTTCTCGTGATTCTTAACTTCTAAAGAGGACTTCTTCTTTGTTAAAGAGACGAGTAGCTCCAAATAGAGCTATTCCGGCAATAATTATATTAGCACTAAAAGTAGTGATAATATGATTCCAGTAAATCTTGCCCATCAATAGCTCTTTAAAAACAAAACTACTATTTAAAACCGGAATTAAAAACATTTTACCGGTCAATTCCATTCCCTGACTTATAGAAATTATTCCCAAGAAGATAGTCAGCATATAGATAGGGATGATATAACTCGAGGCCTCTCTAATATTACGGGCGTATATGCCTACCATCACCAGCACTGCACTGGCTAAACCAACTAAAGGGAATAAAACTAAAAAGAATAAAAAGATAGAATTGATAGATATCCCAAATTGTAATCCCTCAATGCCCCCGGCAATAGAAGTACCCGATAGAAAAGCAAGAGTAAGCCCGAACAGTCCCAAAACCATACTGGTAAAAGAAATTAACATCACAGCAAAGCATTTGCCTAATACTATCTCTAATCGGCTTATCTGACTTACTAATAGAGTGGCAATGGTTCCTCTTTCTTTCTCTCCGGCAGTTATATCTACGGCGGTATGCATCGCCCCTGTAAAGATAAGGATGATAATTAAATAGGGAAGTAAAGTTGCTAAAAATGCACCAGTCATTTTTTTTGCAGTAGCTATATTTTCTTCTTGTAGAATTAACGGAGTAAGAAATTCCTCTTTTAAATCCAGACGAGAAAGCTTTTGGAAAAGTATTTCACTTTTGTATTTTTCAATTACTTGATCAATTCTTTGCTTGGCTATCCTTGATTTAGCCTCTGTGGCATCATATTTTAAGATAAGTTTATTAGGTTCTCCCTGTTCAATTTTATATTTAAAATCTGGAGGGATTACTAAAATTGCCTGAATATCACCATTTTGTAATTTAGCGTGAGAGTCATCTTCTATAATAAGAATTTCAATCTTTTCATATTCTCGGAGATAGTTTACTAATTGGGGAGCAAATTCCACACCGTCTATTATGACCTTTGAGGCAGCTTCTTCTGATTTTATACTTCCTAACTTGCTAAAATAGCCAATTCCCGCAAATAAGAGAGGATAAAAGATCAAAGGAATTATTATCATGGCAATGATAGTCCTTCTATCTCGTATAGTTCCCAACAATTCTTTAATGAAGATAAGTTTAATATTTTTCCAGCTCATTCTTAATTCTCTCCTTGATTTATTAATTCAAAAAATATTTCTTCTAAATCGTCAAATGGAGAATTCTTTTTTAATTCTTTTAAGGTCCCCTGAGCAATGAGATTGCCTTGATGAATAATCGCAATCATATCACACAATTTTTCAGCCTCCTGCATAATGTGGGTAGAATAGATGATACACTTACCTTGGTCTCTAAAACTTTTAACATATTCAATTACTGTTCTAGCCGTAATTATATCTAACCCTACTGTTGGTTCATCTAAAATTAATACTGACGGGTCATGAATAATACTTCTGGCAATAGAAAGTTTCTGTTTCATTCCCGTTGAAAGTTTATTTACTCTAACATCCTGAAAATCTTCCATATCTAAGTTTTGAAAAATCTCAGCCATTCTTTTTTCGATAATTTTATCTTCCATCCCGTTAATCCGACCAAAAAACCTTATGGTTTCTCGAGGGGTAAAACGGTCATATAATCCTGTTTCACTGGATAAAAATCCTATCTGCCTCCTTACTTTAGCGGCATGTTTTACTATATTAAGCCCGTTTACCATTATTTCCCCCTTAGTAGGGAGTATCATAGTGGCTAAAATACGTAAAGTGGTGGTTTTGCCCGCTCCATTAGGACCCAAAAGTCCGAATACCTGACCTTTCTGGCAATTAAACTGTAAATTATTAACTGCTACTATCTTACCTCTTTTTTTATCATGGAATATCTTGGTCAATCCTTCTACCTGAATCAT
>JADBKX010000171.1:2944-4584 GCA_014894735.1 Candidatus Sediminicultor sextus
TCTTTAGAGCCTTTTCTAAAGCAAATTTCGCCTTTTCTCCTCCAATTTTACCTAGAGCCCAGGCAGTATGTCCTTTAACTATTGGATTGTCGCCTTCCTGTAAGACTTTAATCAAGGGAACAACAGCCCGAGGGTCACCAATACTACCCAAAGCCAGAACAGCATTTCTATTGATTGCATCTCTTGGTCTCATAGCAATCTGGTTATAAGCAAAATAATTTTGAAATTCCTCTTCGGTCATTTGCAATAATGGTATTAAGGGAATGTTTGAACCGATATATCCATATTCCGGTTTATATTTTTTAGGTTTTACCTTACGGTTCTGGGGGCAAACTTCCTGGCAGGTAGTGCAGCCATACAATCTATCCCCCCATTTTTCCCGAAAAACCAAAGGTACATTCATCGACCTTTCGGAAATAAACTGAAGACATTTAGTTCGATCAATTACATAAGGGGAGACAATAGCCTTAGTCGGACACGAATCGATGCACATGGCACAATCGCCACAATCTCGCTGAAGAGATTCATCTGTGTCTAATTCTAATTCAGTTATAATTTCTCCCAAAACTACCCAGGAACCAAATCTTTCGGTAATAATTATCCCATTTTTTCCATACCAGCCTACTCCAGCCCGCTGGGCAATCGGCTTTTCTGCTAAAGACACATAACAAGATTTATTTTTTGATTTATATTTAAAATCAGTCTCTTGATTGATAAAATCAACTATTTTTTTTAGTTTCAATTTTACATCATAATAAAAATTACCGATATCATATTTAGCAACTTTTCCTAAAGGTTGATTTTTATCCTGAATATCTTCTGTTTCTTCTATCAAATAACACTGAGCAGCACTAATTATAGATTTTGCATTTTTTAGAATACTCTTCGGGTTACATCTTTCGCAAATTTTATTCAGATGTAGATTGTTAGGTCTTTCTGAAATATTTTTCGAGATATAGTAATCATTTTCAGGAATATAACTCTTTTCTACACTTTCTATAATGTGCTTTTCTGCCTCCGGGAAGCTTTCTGTATTAGTAATCCTGACGATATCTAAACCAATTTCTTCTCCTAATCCTTTTATTTTTATAGTTAATGACATAACTATTTAATCTTTTTTCTTAAAGGCCTGAATCATAATAATTATACCTGCAGCGATTAAAATTACCGGCCACAGTCTGCCCCAACCTACCCAGGGGAGGAAACCGTTCAATAAAAAGATTAAACCTATTGCTATTACAATTATACCGCCTAAAATCCTCTTATTTTTCTCTGATTTATGAGAAGGTTCTTCTGATGTAAAATGTTCTTTTACCTCTTCAATTACCTCCTTTGCACCCTTTTTGACTTTTTCTTTTATATTTTCTCTCTCTTCAAAAGCTTCATCAGAATCCTGATCAGGATTTTTGGGGATTACAATCCAGGCAATAATATAAGCGACAACTCCTGCTCCTCCCAAAAGTACAACTAACACAGCCAATAACCTAACTAAGGTAGAATCAATTTCAAAATATTCAGCAATCCCTCCACATACACCAGCAATCATATAATCTTTTCTCGACCTATAAATTTTTTTATTCATACTTAAATTCACCTCCATATTTAATTTACCAATTAGCCAATTAGTTAATTCACCAATT
>JADBKX010000171.1:4684-9307 GCA_014894735.1 Candidatus Sediminicultor sextus
TAAATTCACCTCCATATTTAATTTACCAATTAGCCAATTAGTTAATTCACCAATTGACCGATTAAATTAATCATTAACAAATATTTGTAGGGGTCGAATTTATTCGACCCGTAATCAGGTTCGATGAATCGAACCCCTACTTACCAAACATCATCAACTAATAATCTTCTGACTCCTGAGCTCTATCTCCTGAATTTTTCCTTACTATATACTACATACTCGATACTATATACTATATTTAAAGCTTATATCCAATCTTTCTTAAAAATTCTTTTCGCTCCTGAACATCTTTGTCTGTCTCTACACCTTTGGGTGAGTTTCCATCAATAACTCCCAGTACCCCTCTACCCAAATCGGTTTGAGCAATAATTACCTCAACCGGGTTAGCAGTAGCACAGAATATAGAACAGATTTCAGGACAATTTTTTATAGCATTTAATACATTGATAGGAAAAGCGTCTTTTAAAACAATAACAAAAACATGTCCTGCTCCGATATCTTTTACATTCTTTATAGCCAGGGCTTTCAGTTCTGAATCATTTCCTTCTGCTCTTACCAGGCATGGGCTTGAAGCCTCATTAAAAGCCAGACCAAATTTTGCATTCGGTACAGCATTAACCATCACCTCATAGAGGTCTTCTGCGGTTTTAATAAAATGAGTTTGACCAATAATAATATTGGTATCTTCAGGGAATTCCATTCTCACTGTCTTTAATTCCATTTATATTACCTCCTTTTGTTATAATATTCTCCCCTTAGGCCCTTTTTCCCTTCTATTTTTCTAAAAAAATGTTAAGATATATTTTTTCTTTTCATTTACTATCTTATCTTTTATATTATGCTATAATTGTTAATATTTTACCATAGTTTATATAAAAAATTTAGTATTAACTCAACTTAAGGAGCTTTTAATGAATTTCTTGACTAAAATCCGTCAATCATTATTTATCGAACAAAATGTTTCCGTATTATCTTTAACGGTTCTGTTTATTCTAATCGCTTTCTTTAGCTGGTATCCTGTTCTCCCTATTTATCTTCAAGAATTAGGGGCAAATGATTTTCAAGTGGGTTTTTCCTATACCTTGCTTGCCCTATCTTATGCTCTAATGCAATTTTTAGGAGGAATACTTTCCGACCAATTTGGCCGTAAGTTATTAATAATTATTCCAAGCTTTGTCTTTCCTCTTTTATATTTTTTAGCTGGTAATTCTTCTCATTGGATCACTTTAATACTTTTTCTTACTATCGCAAATAGTTTAAGTGCTCTTCAATTACCTTCTTTTTATGCAATGATTGCCGAATCGGTTCCAAAAATTAAACGAGCCAAAGCTTATAGCATATTTGAACTGTTTGTTGTTTTAGGAATAACCATTGGCCCGGCTATAGGAATACTATTGATTTCTCGAATAAATATTAAATATTTATTTTATCTTACTTCTTTAACTACTTTTTTCTGTGCTTTGGCTAGAATATTCTGGTTAAAAGAGACCCATCACCACCGCACAAAAATTAATAAATTTGATTCTTTTAAAAATTTATTTTATAAAAAGATGTTGTATCTCGTCTTAGCTCTTTCTTCCCTTTTTCTTTTATTTAATCTTACCACAAATGGGCCTTTTATTTCTTTATATGCCAAGGAAGTAATGAATTTTGATAAACCCAAAATCAATTTGCTTTTTGCATTAGGAGGGTTTGCGGCAGTTATATACAGTCTCTGGGGCGGAAAAATCATTGAAAAATGGGGCAGTAAAAAAGTACTTTCGAACAGCGCATTGGGTATGGGAATATTTTCAATTTTATGGAGCTTGAGTTCATCTCAATTGCTTACTATTTTCCTATTTATCATTTTATATATTTTTTTTCAAAGCTGCTATATCGCTTATGGTTCATTTCTAGCTGATATTACTCACCAACAATCAAGGGGACTGGTAATTGGTTTTATCGGTACCTCTACTGGTTTAATCGGGTCTATCGGGCCTTCCCTGGGAGGATATTTAAAGTTCCAGTTCGGTCCCTTATCACCCTTCTGGGCTGGATTGATATTTGCTTTGATAACTTCTCTCTTACTTATAAAAATAAAAGAATAAAAAATATTATTCTCAACAAAAAACTGTTTTGAAATTAGTTTATAGACTAAAATGGTGATAAAATATATCAGATAAAAGGAGGATGGAGATGGAAAAATTAAATAATAATGAAATAAAAAAATATAAAGCCATATTTTTTGATTTTGGAGGAACATTGATGTGTGCTGAAAGTGACAATGTTGCTCATTTACATATGATGAAAGAGGTTATTCAAAAATACAACCTTCCTGCCTTTCCGGAAGATATGGTAACCAAATATAATTCTTTTCTATTTACCAAAGAAATGACTTTACGGGATGCCGATCCGGAAGAAAAATCCTTTACGCCTCTTCGGGAATCTACTAAAAAAGCTTTTAAAGGGGTACTTGCAGAATATGATATCCAACCTTCGAAAGAGGATTTTCAATGGTTTAGTAAGTTATTCTTCGAAAATCACAAAAAGTATATAAAATTATTTCCTGAAACTTTATTAATTCTTCGGGAATTAAAGAACACTGATCTTCATATGGGAATTATAAGTGATATCGATAATGACTTTCAAGAATTTCAATTCAAAGTCTTTGGAATTAGTGAAATATTTGACTCTATCACTACTTCTGAAGAAGTTCAATCCTATAAACCTGAATCAAAAATTTTCCAAGTTGCTCTTGATAAGGCAAGATGCCAGGGGGAAGAATCCATTATTATCGGTGATTCTTATAAAAAAGACATTGTAGGCGGGAAAAAAATGGGGATGACTACCATCTGGATAAACAAATTCCAACCTGATAATATAGATACAGAAACAGCAGATTTTACAGTTACTCATCTAAAAGAAATATCTCCTATCTTAAAGGAGCTTATTAAATAACCTCCAACTTGTTTTTTACTATCTATATATTAACAAATATTTTAAATATAGTATGTTATAATATACTACAAGGTAAAAATTTATAATCTAAGGAGACAATATGTTTTTAAATCAAGAAAATTTACATCTCCTCCCTATTAAAAAAGATAAATTATCATTTATTTTCGAACTGTTTATAGTAGTGCTCATTATAACATCTGTATTTTTTTATCATAATATTTTTTTAATTACAGACGATGCTGTCTATGCTGAAGAAATTACCATCCCTATTTTGACTTATCATAATTTCACTATAGATGAGGGCAGTAGTTATCAAATTAATATTGTAGAATTTGAAAAACAGATGGATTATTTAGCTGCTTATAATTATTCCGTAATCTCTCTTTCTGAACTACTTAAAGGACTGAGAGATGGCCAACTTCCACCAAAACCAATCGTAATTACCATTGATGATGGCTATAAACCTACTTTCACTTTAGCTTATCCTGTATTAAAAAAATATAATTTTCCGGCAACTCTCTTTTTATATACCGACTTCATCGAAAAAAATAGTAACAGCCTTTCCTGGGAAAAAATTAGAGAAATGACCAAAAACAATATTGAAATTGGCTCTCATACCCTAAGCCATTGCAACCTCTTGAAATATCAGGAAAATGAAAATTATGAGACTTATCTGAATCGAATTAGAAGGGAAATTATTTTGTCAAAAGAAATTTTAGAAAGCAAAATGGGAGGTAAAGTAAAATTCTTCGCCTATCCTTATGGCGTTTACAGTCCTATAATAAAAGATATAGTTATCCAAGCAGGTTATGAAGGAATTCTAAATGCGAATAGTATGAGTAATAATCTCAATGCCGACCCCTTTTCCCTGAATCGACAAATAATTTCTGGCCAAAATCCGCTTAATTCTTTTATGAAAATATTAAATCAACGCCCTTTTTATGCTACCCAAATCTTCCCTTACGATGGCGTAATAGAAAGCAACCAACTTGTTAAGATAGGGGCAATTTTAGAGGGTGATAATTATGATGTAAAAACTCTCTCTATGAAATTAGGAGGGGCAGAAGTAAAATTCGATTTTAATCGAGAAAATCGAGAAATTTCTTTTACCCCTGATTCTTTAAAGCCTCTCATTAAAAAGTCTTATATTGTAAATATTACTGCTCTCGATAAAATCAGCCCATACGTGCGAAAAATTTCCTGGCTAATTACTATAAAATAATACAAACTGCTTTGCTTTCCGAAGTAATTTAATATATTTTCTTCTCAAGTAGTAATATTATTCTCCCAGATAAGCTTTCTTTACTCTTTCGTCTTGCAAAAGCTCCTCTCCGGTTCCTTGCAAAACAACCTTCCCGGTCTCCAACACATAAGCATAATCAGCAATTTTCAATGCGGCAAAAGCGTTCTGTTCAACCAAAAGCACTGTCATCCCTTCTTGATGAATCCGCTTAATAATATCAAAAATTTCTTTCACTAATAAAGGCGCTAATCCTAAAGAAGGCTCATCCAGCATCAAAAGTTTTGGCCGCGACATTAATCCCCGGGCAACCGCTAACATCTGCTGTTCTCCGCCTGATAAAGTGCCACCCTTTTGCCATAATCTTTCTTTTATCTTAGGGAATAACTCATAAACCCATTCAAGATCTTTCGCAGTTTCTTTTTTATCAGTCCGGGCAAAAGCAC
>JADBKX010000171.1:9407-21325 GCA_014894735.1 Candidatus Sediminicultor sextus
TAAACCCATTCAAGATCTTTCGCAGTTTCTTTTTTATCAGTCCGGGCAAAAGCACCTAAGGCTAAATTTTCTTCAACGGTTAAATTGGGGAATATTTTCCTTCCCTCCGGTATCATTGCAATACCTTTTTTAACAATCTTATCAGTAGGAATATTGGTTATTTCTTTATTATTGAATTTTATTTTGCCTTCCTGTGGTTTGATTAAACCACAGATAGTTCTTAAAGTAGTACTTTTACCTGCTCCATTTGCCCCGATTAAAGTAATAACTTTTCCTATGGGAACATCAAATGTAATTCCTTTTAAGGCATGTATTCCACCAAAAAAAACATTTAAATTATCAATCTTAAGCATAGTTTACATCCACCCCCAAATAAGCCTTAATTACTTCCGGATTATTTTGAATTTCTGCGGGATTTCCCTCAGCAATAGTTATTCCATAATCCATGACTAGAATTCTTCTACATATTCCCATCACTACTTTCATATCATGCTCTATTAAAAGAATAGTTAACTCAAAGTCATTTTGTATTTTCTGAATAAAGCTCATTAAATCCTTGGTTTCCTGAGGATTCATCCCAGCTGCCGGCTCATCTAAAAGTAAAAGTTTAGGTCCGGTAGCTAAAGCCCGAATAATCTCCAATTTCCTCTGATGTCCATAAGGGAGACTGCCTGCTTTTTCCAGTTCGTATTTTTCTAATTCTACTTTCTCTAATAATTCCATTGATTTACGATAGATACTTTCTTCTTCACGAACATAATTTGGAAATTTAAGGATAGCGGAAGCAAGATTTGATTTTAGGTGAAGATGAAAACCTATCATTACATTATCGATTACTGTCAGATTCTCCAGAAGCCTGATATTTTGGAAAGTTCGGGCGATGCCTACTTTAGCGATTTTATCAGGTTTTATTCCGGTAATATCTCTATCTTGAAAATAAATCTTATTGATAGTAGGAGTATATATTCCGGTAATCATATTAAAGACGGTAGTCTTTCCAGCACCGTTTGGACCGATTAATCCAATAAGCTCTCCTGGGACAATTTTTAGTTTAAAATTACCTACAGCTGTTAAACCGCCGAACTTCATAGTGATATTATCTACATTTAATAATTCCATTATATAGAACTCCCTTCAGATGATTTTTTATTTGGGAAAATTTTGCGAATAAATCTGGCTAATCCCTTCCAGGAGAATTCAATACCTCCCATAAGCCCATTTTGCTTATATAGAATAACAATGAGGAGGAGGGCCGAGAAAGAAACCATCCTTAAGCCAGGTATTGCGGGAATTATAATTGGTCCAATATTAAAGCCTGCTTCTATAGGACGTAAATATTCCAAAGAAAAATTAAATAAAAAGGCAGCGAGAACTGTTCCGGTGATACTGCCCAAACCGCCAAGTACTACCACAATTAATATATTAAAAGTCATTACGAACATAAATGCTTTGGGATCTATAGTTGTCAGCAAGCAGGCAAATAATCCTCCGGCAACCCCGGCAAAAAAAGCACTAATAGTAAAAGACATTACTTTATGATAGGTAAGATTAACTCCAATAACCTCGGCTGCTATCTCATTTTCTCTAATTGCCATCAAAGCTCGTCCATAACTACTGTGAATTAATCCTTTAATAATATAAATAGTAACAATTGCCACCCCAGCGGTCCACCAAAGATTAGTAAATTCCGGAATACCTTTGATTCCCAATGCACCATTGGTTATCTGGGGAATGTTATTGGCAATGATTCTAATAATTTCCGCAAAGCCCAAAGTAGCTATACCCAGGTAGTCCCCTTTAAGTCTTAACACCGGCAAGCCGATTAAAAGTGCAGCGATCGCGGCAAATAATCCGCTCAACAATAGGGCAATAATAAAAGGTGTATGCATAACAGTAAAGGGCCAAACTAAAGGTTCGAGTATAAAAATCATTTCCTTATAATAGGCGGGAAGCACTAATAAGCTTGTCACATAGGCACCAATGGCCATAAAACCAGCATGACCCAAGGAAAATTGACCTGTAAACCCATAAATCAAATTTAAACTTACACCCAGAGTAACATATATAGCACCAAGATTAAGAATCCTTAACTTGTAGGGATCTAAATTACTCTCAGCAAGATATACCAATATTCCCAGCACAATTAAAGCTAATATAGTAAATATTTTTTCATTTTGTTTTTTCATTGGGCTACACCTTCTCCTGTACATTTTTGCCTAAAATGCCATCTGGTTTAAGCAACAGGATTAAAATCAAGATTGCGAAGATAAATGCATCTCTATATCCTGATAATGCAGGTAGAAAAGCAACAAATAATATTTCAGACATGCCCAAAAGTAAACCGCCGAGCATCGCTCCCGGTATATTTCCAATGCCCCCTACCACAGCTGCAATAAAAGCCTTTAAACCGGGCATCATGCCCATCAATGGGAATAATTGCGGAAATCTCAATCCCCATAAAATACCACCCACAGCTGCCAGAGCAGAACCAATTGCGAAGGTTATAGATATGGTTTTATCAACATCAACCGCCATTAATCTGGACGTCTCAATATCTGTAGATATTGACCTCATAGCCAGACCAGTCTTTGTTTTGTAAACAATATATATTAGTAGAGTTAAAAATATAGTGGATACTATTACTGAAGCAAAAAGAGTCGATTGTATACGAATCTCGCCAAACTGGAATAATCTTTTGAAAAATGCAGGACGATGAACAGATTTGGGAATTCCTGTAAAAATAACGATAGCTAAATTTTGTAGAAAAAATGATACTCCAATGGCTGAAATCAAAACAGAGATTCTGGGGGCATCCCGTAAAGGTCTATAGGCAATTCTTTCAGACAACATTCCAGTCACGGCAGTTAAAGCTATGGCAGCAATAATTGATGTCCACCAGGGTAAATGAAAAATTAATACTCCATAGAAAAGAAAATAAGGCGCTAGCATAAAAATTTCTCCATGGGCAAAATTGATTAATCTTAATATACCATAAACCATGGTATATCCTATGGCGATTAAAGCGTATAAACTTCCCAGCGATAAACCATTTGCTAAATTCTGCAAGACTAAATGTAATGACATAGAATTCTCCTTATAATTATTTAGAATTGTCATTAAACAATATCTATAGCTTTTAAATTCTTCGATTTTTTCTGTTATTAATTAAATAGAAAAATACCAAATATATATCAAAATATTCTATTTTCTCTATTCTTTATTAAGTAAAACTTAGTCGAAAAGGTCCTTTTTTTGTATAGAGAGATAGGATTAAATCCTATCTCTCTATAGTTTCCATAAATAATTTATGGTCTTTAGGGATTAACGGTAGTCTCGTAGGCAAAGTTTCCGTTTACAACTTTAACTAAAATGGCAGGCTTTACGGCATCATGATTTTCATTAATAGTAATAGAACCACCTGCACCAGGGAAATCTTTTGTGGCAGCTAAAGCATCCTTAATAGCCACCGGATCAAATGAACCGGCTCTTTCAATAGCATCAAGCATTAAATTGTAAGAATCATAGGTAAGAATAGATACAGCATTCGGTGTCTCGTTATATTTTTCTTTGAAAAGCTTAACAAATTTTTCCGACTCCGGAATAACCGGTGCATCTTCAGCAAAGAAAGTACTTGCAATTAAACCTTCAGCTGCTTCTCCTGCTAATTCTATTAAAACCGGATTATGTAAAGTATCACCACCTAAATATTTACCTGTATATCCTAATTCTCTACCTTGAATTGCTATTAATGCAACATCTCCGAAATAACCTGGGAAAAAGAGTGCTTCCGCTCCGGAAGCTATAATCTGACTTAATTGAGCACTAAAATCCTGGTCACCAGTATTATATTTCATGTCACTAACGATCTCTCCACCAAGTTTTTCAAATGTATTTTTGTAGAAATTAGCCAGGCCCACTGAATAATCCTGAGCAATGTCAACTAAAAGTGCTGCTTTTTTGATTCCTAAGTTTTCAAAAGTATAACGAGCCATTACTTCACCCTGGAAAGGGTCAATGAAACAAGCACGGAAAACATACTCTTTTCCCTGGGTGACCAATGGATTCGTTGCGCTGGCAGAAAGCATTGGGATTCCTGCTTTATTGGCAACTTCACCGCCTGGAATTGCACAACTGCTACCATAACCAACAAAAACTGCTACTACACCTTCCTTTTCGATTAATCTGGAAACTGCACTGGCTGATTCAACCTTATCACTTTTATTATCAACAAGGACTAATTCAACTGTTTTTCCTAATACTGTAGGATTTTGCTCCTGGGCAAGTTCATATCCCTGCATACAAAGCACGCCACCCACTGCCATTGCACCGGTCATGGGTTCAGAAATTCCAAATTTAACCACATCAGCAGCAAGAGATACGCTACTAATAGCAATTATAAGTATAGCTAATGTCAAAACAAATAAACTTTTTCTCATTTCTTTTCTCCTTCTTATTAAAATATAAACCTTTTTAAATATGAACCTTTTCGACTAACAATTTTGTATTCTCAAACTCTTATAATTTTATTATTTTTTATTCACCCCCCAATTGATTTTTATTTTTATTTTAATTATGTCATCCTCTTCCAATTTTTTAACTGTTTAGCTGCTATTCGGTAGGTATGATTAGCTTCTGACCTGGTCTAATAAGTCTTGAGTTAGCTAATTCATTAAGGACAACAATCTTTTCTACAGTTGTACCAAATTTCTGAGCAATTTCCCATACAGAATCTCCCACTTTAACCACATAAATTTTACCAGTTATTGCTTCAGATAACCAATTTTGTTTTTCAGGAGAAATAACTCCAGCCTTTTCTACTGCATCCATCATAGCATCTCTGACTGGGATAAAAGTATCCAATTTATCTAGAGCATTATCAAAGTTATATTTATCTCCACCGGTAGCCATAAAGTCATTGGTTACCACAGTGTAATATTTATCCATCTCAATAGGAGTACCATCTGCTAAAACCATACTGGTAATCCTGTTACCAGCTTCTGCCTCTTTATTATAAGTTACCATTACACCGGATATCTGAACCCAGCCAATATCCTCATTCATTATACCATGTTCAATATTAGCCTTTACATCTGCACCGGATAATTTCATAGTATATAGAGTATTATCAAAAGGCATAACTTCATATAGTATCCCGGCAGTAATGTCTCCTGCTGGAACAGGAACTCTAAGTCCACCGCCATTGGTCATAGCAATCTGAACTCCAACTTTTTCTCTCATTACCTCACAGGTCCATTCACCTAATAAAGATGGTCCGGCATATCTATCATGGTCTAATTCAACTGTAGTTCTCCCTAATACTTTTCCTAAAACAGGGCCTAATTCTTCTTCGTATTTCGTATAGATCGCCAGGGTATTAGCATCATCTTTCAGAGTATCGGGTCTTTCATAAAGATTATCTATAAATGGTTCTGCACTAACTAACTTATTATTCTCATCAAAAACGAAAGTCATTTTCGCAATTGTCCGACCGCTATAGTAAGCTTGTACCAGTGGTTTACCATCAACCAGACCACTGATGCTTTGATGGGTATGAGCGGATATTACTGCATCCACTCCTTCTACCTGAAATAAATCTGCAGCTTCACCGGAAATTTTCCCTTCTTTGTCCTGAAAAGCACCTAAATGAGTTAGGGCGATAATTAAATCTGCTCCTGCAGCTTTTACTTTTGGCACCCAGTTAATTAGAGTTGCTACTGGGTCTTTGAAATCATAATTTTCTACATTTGCTTTAAGTGCCTTGTAGGCAGTTTCCGGAGTAGCCAAACCAATAAATCCTACTTTAACTCCAGCTTTATCGAGAATTACATAAGGTTTTGCCCATCCTACTGGTTCGTTAGTCCCTTTATCATATATATTAGCACAAACAAAAGTTAATCCACCATCTTCTGCCCATTTAGTAATTCTATCCACTCCCCAGTCAAATTCATGGTTACCGACTGCCGATAGTTCTATGCCTATTTCTTTAAAAACAGCAGAAACCGGTTCACCATACAAAAGATTGGACATCGCACTCCCTTGATAGCTATCCCCTACTGTTACTATAATTGTGCCTTCGGGATTCTTTGCTTTCTCAACCTTTAAAGCATCAGCAAGTTTCGCTGCTCCGACATTTTTCCCGGCAGGAGCAAGGCTTCCATGGTAGTCATTAATCGATAATACAACAACCTCTTTTTGTGCGGCAAAAATAAAACATACTGAACTTAGAATTAACAAGAAAGTTAACAGGGAAATTAATAGTCCTTTAGTCATTTTAAATCTCAACATATTTGTATAAATCCTCCTTTAATATTTTTTAATTAGTTTTCTAACTAATCAAATCCTCACTAAACTTAGATCTTTAATAATTATGCTAAATTAACCACCTCACTTTTCTCATCTAATGCTTTAACTCTCAGACATTAATTTTTTTCTTGAACTTAAATATTAACCATATATATTTTTTAATATTTACCAGACATTTTGTTTTAACTAAAAACTATTCTCTTCTCTATTTTCTACATTTGCCTTGGATAATCCTTCTTTTTTGTAAAAGTTATTTGAAATTAATTTAGTTCTTTTTTACTTATTAATTTTTTGCCCTTTACGACAAAATTTATTTAGCTAATTGTTTTATAACAGGCCATTATCTCGCCAAAATAAAAAGTATGATAGTCATTATCTGCATAAAGATCTTCCCTATATTCTTTACACAAAAAATCGGGATTTATTTCACTTTTACAAACAATTTTACATTCATAATGAAATCCTGATAGGTCAATAATGGGAGTGTCAACTTTTTGTGCAGGAATCACAGACAATTTACATTCTTTAAATTTATCAACATCTCGACCAGATTTAGTACCACAAAAGTTTAAAGCTTGTCCTAAATCATCTCCAGGGATATTAACCGTAAAACTAGAGGCCTTTTCGATAATGCCATGAGTAAAGCGGCTCTTCCTCACCATAACTGTCATTATAGGTTTTCTCCACATATATCCAATAGCAGCCCAGCCAATAGTCATAACATTTATTTTTTTACCATCTTTGGATTTAGCTACCAGGAATGCACCTTTAGATTTTATCTGTTGTATTACTTCTTCAGCAACAGATAAATAATTAACATTTTTCATATAAATTTTTCTCCTTAAAGATACAATAATAATTATATTTTTTTTCTTAATCAACTTCCTTTAATTTTTCTACCATTTTCACAAAATCATCTATCCATTCCGCGCTAAAGTTTATACCTTTAGGGGTGGGAATGTACTCATCTCCCTCTTTCGGTTTTACATATTGCCTTAAATCAACTCTCTCTACTCCTCGAAACTCACCAATAGATAGAACTAATCTTTTATTATCGGTAACATCTAATTGCCCAATTTGCTTCATTTAATATTTCTCCTTTCTTCTACTTTTTTTTCTTCACTAAATACTTAATACTATATACTAGTTTTCCTATCCACTATACGCTCCATGCTATTCTTCACTCAACCGACCCTTTTAACAGATCAAAAAAACCGTTTAAATAACCTAAGCCCAGTAGTATATCTTTTTTCATAAAATTAATCAGTTCTTGGCTGTCAGGGGAGTTAGCAATTTTTGTTATTTCTTGTTCCTCAAGTATAAGTAACTCTTGATCATTATCTAATACCGGAAATAGTTTCATAGTCTCTCGATAAGAAGGAGTAAAATCTTTTCTGGCTTCCTTGCTTAGTTTAATGGCACTACCAGCTACATCATCCACCTTAACAGTTTTCACCTCGGGAAGCAGATTATAAAATTCCACTTTCTTGTGTTCGAAAAGATATCCATTAAAATCTTCATAACCGTAATGAGCATTGGTCGCCAGTACAGTCAGTTTTTTAGCATTAAAAAATTTCTTAAAAAGAACATCGAAAGGGACTGGATAGGCATGTTGGGGTTGGGATAAGTCTTCCAAATAATGAACTGCCCGAGCAGCAAATCTAAAGCCCCAATAACTATCATCTCTTCCAAAGGCCGCTTTAGACATTTCAAAAAAGTGATTGGCTCTTTTGGGGGCATCTCCAGCTTTCAGTAAACCTGAAAACACAGAAAAATACATATGACGATACCCCTGACTTCCCCCGGTTAATGCTTGTAATTTATTTAATTCTAAATTAGTATCTAAATCCCAATCCGGTTCGTCTGAATAATTTATAAGAATATCTGAAGCTTTCGTTTTTTCTCCAATCTTCCCCTCAACATATTTTATTACAAATTCCGGATTATATTCATCCTGGTCTATATCTTCATAAGTATAAGGAGTTATTTCGATTTCAGGGAAATTGTTTATCCAATCATTATTTTTTATGGCCAGTTCGGTATAAAAAAAGTGACTGTTCCAAGAAAACACATTGATAGAACTTAAGGTCAAAACGGAAAGAATTAGCAGAATAAAAATTGTTATTTTCTTTTTAAGCTTCATAATTACCTCCGAAATATTTTTTGGTTCTCACTGCTTGCCTCATCTGGGCTTTCCCTGGTACAAATAGGGATATAAGTTTCGCGAGAATGACAGAAAAAGTTATTGCCTCAATTTTATTTTTCAAAAGGGAATTTATATTTGGATAAACCAAGTTCTTCTTTTATGACAAGAATCTGTTGCTGAAGATTTTTATTAATAGGTGCTCCCTTATCCTTTCTTTCCAGCCAGGCAATATATTCTTTTTCACCGGCAGTGTAGATTCTTTCTGCTTCAGGAGCTTTTTTAGAAGCACGAAGAGAACGAAGGATATCTCCGGTAATTTTCTTAAATGATTCGAGATTTGTAAAGGAAGATATGTTAATAGCTATAAAAAAATGCCCCAGATTAATGGGTACGGGTTTACCCTCCTCTACTCCCGATAACATCTTAAGATACTTCCCGTTTTGCAGGGCAGCGGAAAGGATTTCTACTACGGTAGCATAACCATAACCTTTATAACCGGCCATTTCTTCTCCGATACCTCCTAAAGGAGCAAGCGCAGCCTTCCCTGTTTTTAAGTCTTGCAAAATTTGATGAGTATCTGTTCTGGTCTTCCCATCCTCTCCGATTACCCAGCCCGGAGGGATTTCTTTCTCTGCTCGGTCATAAAATTCTATCTTCCCTCGCTGGGCAATAGAAGTGGCACAATCAAGGACAAAAGGAAACTCTTCATCAGAGGGCATCCCAAAAGTTAATGGGTTAGTTCCTAACATATTTTCTACTCCAAAAGTAGGAGCAATAGAGGGACGGGCATTGGTACCGGTAATCCCAATCATTCCTTCTTTAATAGCCATCAAAACATAATAGCCGGCAATCCCATAATGAGTTGAATTTCTTACTGCTACCATTCCTAATCCCATTTTTTTCGCCTTTTTAATAGCCAGAGCCATAGACTTTTTGGCAATTACCTGTCCCATTCCATTGTGGCCGTCAATAACTGCGTTAGTAGGACCATCTTTAACAATTTCCATATCTGTTTTTGGTGACTGAGTCCCGGCTTTAATCCTATCATAATATATAGGTTTTAAGCGGCCAATGCCATGTGAATCTATCCCTCTTTTATCAGAAGTAATCAGCACATCAGCACATATTCGGGCATCCTCTTCCGGAACTCCTATCCCTTTAAAAACATCAACCATAAAATTTTCTAAACTATCGAAATCTACCCAAACAATATCTTTAGAATTATTATACAAGATTACTTCCTCCTTGATTTTTATATTTAAGTTCCCATAGGGGTTTTAAAAATCAAACCCTATTAAGCTTAATATAACAAAATTAGAAATGTTTTTCAATTATTTAATTTCATTAGTTATGCAAAAAGTTATTACTTTTGTTTTCTCATCTTTTTTTTCTCTGGTTCTTTTCCTTCACACGATACTCGATACTGATTAGTCGTTAGTGAATAGTCGTTAGTATTTAGTTAGCGTAGAGCGTACAGCGTTTAGCGTATAGTATAAATCAATAAACTAAAAACAAGCTTTTTATCTTACACCTTGCATCTTGTAACTTGTAACCGCTATTTTAAGTGGCCAGCCGGATAACCGGGTAACCGGCTGACTAGTCTTTATCCTAACCACGCAACTAACTAACCAATTAACTCTTTTCTTGTTACTCATCACTCATCACTGCATTTCTATCCGCTAACTTATAATTATAACCCGCATCTTCTAATTTTTATCTTAACTTGCAACTCGCAACTTGCAACCTTCTTTATCTTTCTTAACTCGATACTATATACTATATACTCGATACTGATTATAGCATTGACATAGCAATATTTTATTGATATATTATGAATATATTATTAATATATAGGTGATATTTATGGTAAATATGGAAATTTACAATGAACTTAAAAAGCGGATAGTCTATCTGGATTACAAACCAAAACAAGTGTTAAGCATTAAAGAATTAGCGAAAGAATTTGGAGTTAGCCCTATACCTATTCGAGAGGTTCTCATTCTCCTGGAAAATGAAAAATTAGTACATATAATTCCTAACAACGGCATCTATGTCACTGATGTAAGCTTTCAAGAACTGAAAGATGTCTTTGAAGTTAGACTATTTTTAATTGGACTATCGGGGAGGCTTGCCGCCCAAAGGATAACTCCGGAAGAATTAAATAAATTGAAAGAATTGCTGATGAAAATACAACAAGAAAAAAACAGAAGAAAATTAATTCTACTGGATGCAGAATTTCATGATTTGGTAAACTGCTCTACTAAAAATCAAACCTTGGCTGAGACTTTAAAAAGACTACGAAATCAAATTGGCCGCCTCTGGTTCTTTGCCAAAGAAAATGATGCTTATTCGCAAAAAATACCCGAAGATTTTAAAGAACTTATAAAGGCACTGGAAAACAAAGATCAAAACAAGAGCGAACAGATCATGAAAGATCACGCTATTCACTTTATAAATCAGATAAAAATGAGTTTGTATGCTGAATAAAAAAAATATTCTTTAAATTAAATTTACAATAAGGGAAAAATATGAAAAGAATTTTAATAACCGGGGCACTGGGTCAAATTGGTTCTGAACTTATTACTTTTTTAAGAAAAAGATATGGCAAAGAAAATGTTATTGCCTCAGACATTAAACCTATACCTGAAGAGACGAGTAACCAAGGCGGGATATTTGAACATATCGATTGTTTAGATGCCCAGGAGATTTATTCTGTAATTAATAAATATAGAATAGATACCATATTTCATCTTGCTGCTGTTCTCTCTGCTGCCGGAGAAAAGAATCCTCAATTAGCCTGGAAAGTAAACATTAATGGCCTTTATAATGTGCTGGAAATAGCCAGGGAATATAGATGCGCCGTCTTCTCCCCCAGTTCGATTGCCGCTTTTGGCCCTTCTACTCCCAAAGATAACACCCCTCAAGAGACAATTCAAAGACCTACTACTATCTACGGGTTAACCAAGGTAACCGGAGAGCTGCTTTGCGATTATTATTATTCAAAATATGGAGTCGATACCAGAGGAGTTCGTTTTCCGGGAATCATTTCTTATGCTACCCTTCCCGGCGGAGGAACTACCGACTATGCTGTAGAAATCTTTTACGAGGCAATAAAAAATAAAAAATATACCTGCTTCTTAGACAAAGATACTTATCTGGATATGATGTATATGCCTGATGGTCTAAAAGCCGCGGTTAACCTGATGGAAGCTGACCCTTCCCGATTAAAACACAGGAATGCCTATAATGTGACCGCAGAGAGCTTTAATCCGGAGCAACTCGCTCGGGAAATCAAAAAATACATTCCGGACTTTGAGATGAACTATGATGTTGACCCAATGCGGCAGGCAATTGCCGATTCCTGGCCTAACCGGTTAGACGATACTGCTGCCAGAGAAGATTGGGGATGGTCTCCGGATTATGATCTGAAAACAATGACCAAAGATATGATTGAAAAACTAAAGATTAA
>JADBKX010000171.1:21425-22932 GCA_014894735.1 Candidatus Sediminicultor sextus
AATGGGATTAAACAATTTAGAGAAAGTACTTTCTAAAACTCTAAAAGAGTTAAAAGAGGAAGGACGATTAAAAGGAAAAGAATCCATTATAACTAAGGTCAAAAGAAGTGAAAGGGAAAAAGGTCCCAGATATTTTCTTAAAGGGAAAGGTGAGCAGGAATTTATCAGAATGAATTCTAATTCTTATCTGGGAATGTCCTTAAGAGAGGAAATTATCCAGGAAGAAGAAAGAGTAACCAAGAAATATGGTGTTGGGCCGGGAGCTGTCCGTTTTATCAGCGGAACATTCCAATCTCATCGGGAACTGGAAAAAAAGTTAGCAAAATTTCACCAAAGAGATGATGCTATGTTATTCAGCTCAGCTTATTCAACAGTAGTAGGAATCTTAACCCCTCTCATAACTTCTGATACTCTCGTAATAAGTGATGAATTAAATCATAATTGTATAATCAATGCCCTTCGGCTTTCCAGACCAAAAGATAAAAAAATCTATAAACATCTGGATATGAATGAGCTCGAAGATAGAATAAAAGAATCTATCGGCCAAGCAAAAAGATTAATCATTGTCACCGATGGTATATTCAGCATGAGAGGTGATTATGCCCCCCTGAATATTATCTCTAACCTTTCCAAAAAATACGACCAGGAATTCCCGGAAAATATTCTGTTAGTGGTAGATGATTCTCACGGTATTGGTGCTTACGGAAAGACCGGTCGGGGCACAGAAGAATATACTCATGCAAAGGGAGTAGATGTATTGGTGGGAACCCTGGGTAAAGCATTTGGAGTAAATGGCGGATATGTAACTTCCAATCAGACGATTATCACCTACTTAAGAGAAACAGCACCAATGTATATCTATTCTAATCCCATCTCCCCTGCCGAGGCGAGTGCAGCTTTAAAATCTTTGGAAATACTTGATAGCGAAAAAGGAAAAGATATTTTAGAGCATCTTCACCAGATGACCAAAAAATTCGAAAAAGGTCTCCTTGATTTGAGATATGAAATTATTGAAAGTGACCATCCTATTGTTCCTTTAATGGTGAGGGATACAAAAAAAACATCTGAGCTGGTAAGCTATCTTGTAGATAAAGGAATCCTCGCCACGGGCCTTAATTACCCAGTTGTCCCTAAAGGAGATGAAGAAATAAGATTTCAGATCAATGCTGACCATACACCCTATGATATTGACTATGTCCTGACTGTTCTAAAGGATTATAAACAAAAAAATTAATCTACCTCTTTGTCATTCCGCACTTGATGCGGAATCCATAAACCCCTCTTTCGAGGGAATGACACTAGAAAAACATAAAAAATATAAAAAATTTACAAATTATTGTCTAAAACCTTCTCATTTGGGGAATATAATAAGTAGAAAAGAGAAATTTGAAAAGATCATAAGCATTTTAGCAGCTAACCAAGTTGATAAAGGCAAACTACCCGAAAGGGTAGGACGCAAAGCAATGGGTCTAAGGCACCAAAAGTGCTAAGGCAGCCAGGCTACCGA
>JADBKX010000150.1 GCA_014894735.1 Candidatus Sediminicultor sextus
TTACTCCAGGAACTTTTCTTTTTAGCTATCTGGGATAATTAACTATCGATAGGAAGGTGATACCTAAATCATACTCCTTTTTTATATGCTCATAATACCGAAAGATCTCATATATGCTTTTATTTAAGGAGTGGATAAACGGGACAAATAATTAGCGTTATCATGAAGGAGGCGTAAAATGCTTAAAAAATTAAATGGAACAATAGTGACACATTTGGCAATTACTCTTTCTCTTAATATATCCGCTACGCTCTTATCCCTACTGATTCAGCATTTTGGGTTTACGGAAGTAAATGTTGTTATAATATACATTTTGTCCGTATTGCTAACCTCCCGTTATACCAAGGGATATACTTACGGGATAGTGGCATCGGTAATTTCCATTCTCTCCTTTAACTTCTTTTTCACCGAGCCATTATATACACTTAGTGTGTATGATAGAAGCTACATTTTTACGTTTATGGTAATATTGTTCGCTGCAATTTTTACCAGTGCACTAACCAGCAAGCTGATCTACTCAAAGGAGCTTGCGGATGAACGGGAAAAGCAATCACAAATCTTATATCAGATAACCAGTTCTCTTGCAAAAACCGGCGGTGTAACGGACGTCGCTGCAGTTTCGGCCCAGTGCCTGTCAAATCTTCTGGAGTGTGACACGACCTTCATCGCAATAAATCAGAAGGAAAATACCGTTCAGAAGTTAACTGCCCCAAAATCAGGACGCGGGATCACCGTGAAGGATATCAATTCAGATGATATCGAAACCATAACTGCAAATCACTATACATTTCCAATTACTGTTCGAGAGAAGCGAGTAGGCTTAGTTTGTCTGCCAAAGGAATTGGAGGCCATGACCAAGGAGAACCGATTTCTTTTAGACTCTGTCATTATGCAGATCACCATCGCGACACAACGCGAGATACTTACTGCCGAAAAGGAAACCGCAAAGGCTGAAACCGAGAGAGAACGACTTAAGAGTAACTTACTGAGAGCCATTTCACATGACATAAGGACTCCGCTTACAGGTATAACCGGGGCGGCAGAAATGCTGCTGCAAAAACTAAAAGATGAGGAGAATATTAAACTCGTACAGGGCATATTTGAAGATTCCGGTTGGCTTATTCGTTTGGTGGAGAATATTTTAAACTTAACACGAATTCAGGAAGGGCGTTTGGCTATTAATATTCAACCCGAAGCTGCAGAGGAAATCGTAGCGGAAGCTGTTAGCCGCGCTTCAAAATATGCACCCAATCATAAAATATCAATTTCTATTCCCGAGGATGTGTTGTTCATTCCAATGGACGGAAAACTGATTATACAAGTTCTCATTAACCTAATCGAAAATGCGATCAAGCATACAACGCCGTCCGACGAGATTAACATATCGGTTTGGTTGGAGGGTAGGAAAGCTTGGTTTGAAGTCTCCGATAACGGTACAGGAATTGATTTAAACGATTTACCAAAGCTTTTTGATATGTTTTTTATTACACGCAGTACTCATATCGATGCAGAACGCGGAATCGGACTTGGGCTTGCTATCTGCAAAGCAATTGTGAATTTTCATGGTGGTGAAATAATTGCTGAAAACAACAATGTGAGAGGTTCTACGTTTCGATTTTTTCTCAATCTTTAGGAAGGGGAGCTCGCGATGGGAATGTTGTTCTTAATAGTCGAGGATGATAGGCAAATACGTAAATTCATTAATTTTTCGCTCAGATCGCAGGAGTATGACTGTATTGAAGCAGTAACCGGGAAAGAGGCAATGAGACTGATAACCACACAAAACCTTGTAGCAATCATTCTGGATTTAGGATTACCCGACATGGATGGAGTTGAGTTGATAAAGCAGGTGCGCGAGTTTTCGGATATTCCAATTGTTGTTGTATCTGCGCGTGACCAAGATAATGAAAAGGTAGAAGCGTTGGATGCCGGAGCCGATGATTACCTTACAAAACCATTCAGTATCAAGGAACTGCTGGCGCGAATCCGAGTAGTTTTACGTCATAGCACCGGCAATAAAAAAGAAGATGCTCCTGTTGTATACAAAGTTGCCGATTTGGAGGTTGACCTAGAGAAGCATAAAGTAACGCTGGAAGGCAAGGACATACACTTTACGCCGATGGAATATAATGTACTAACTTTGCTTATAAAAAATTCTGGTAAGGTATTGACTCATAAATATATATTAAAGGAAGTATGGGGGACTTATCTAGATAGTGAAATACAGTCGATGCGGGTATTCATGGCCAGCATCAGGCGAAAGCTTGAGAAAAACCCGGCAAAGCCCAGATACATTTTAACCGAAGTAGGAATAGGATACCGATTTGCTGATGAGTAATTATCAGCCATATTTAAGTAATGAGCATTCGTTCATATACGGATGTTTTTTTATACAATCTTTATATGAATGTTGAAATACTTATACTCTCTTTATAAGATCCTCGATATAATTATTGTGATGTGAAAATAATGATTATCGAGGTGTTTATTTTATAAATGAACTTTAAAGCAGTTGGAAACACGTTGGGAAAATTATTAATGTATTTAAGTACATTAATGATTTTTCCTCTTTTATTTGCCTATTACTATAATGAAAAAAACTCATTTAACGCCTTTATATGGTCTATCATTACTACATTTCTAGTCGGCCTTGCTTTACAAAAAATATTTTCTTTTAAAAACTCCATTGGCAATAAAGAAAGTTATCTTATTGCCACTCTTGGCTGGGTATTTGCTTCAGCGTTTAGTGCCCTTCCGTTTCTCTTCACCAAGACTATACCTAACTTTCTTGACGCATATTTTGAATGTATGTCAGGATACACGGCAACAGGTGCTACGATCTTAACCGATATCGAATCCAATCCTCTTTCCATTTTACTTTGGCGAAATGAGATCCAATGGGTTGGCGGCATGGGAATCATTCTTTTGGTTGTTGCTTTGCTGCCCATGCTTGGTGTAAGCGGAATGAGATTGGCCAAATCTGAATTTCCGGGATTTGAACTTGATAAAATAAAACCAAGAATTGTTGAAACGGCAAAAACAATATGGTTAATTTACATTTTTATTTCTATCGGAGAAATTGTATGCTTATATGGATTTGGCATGCCCTTATTTGATGCAATAACCAATACCTTTGGAACCATGCCAACTGGCGGTTTTAATCCCAGAAATGCCAGTATTGCTTATTATGATAATGTTGTTTTTGAAATTATTATTATGATATTTATGTTTATCTCGGCTGTTAATTTCAGTTTGCATTATAAATTTATACATGGAGATAAAAAAATACATTTTAAAGATCCAGAATTTTTGTTTTTTACATCTATTGTCTTAATTTCGACATTGTTAGTAACTTTACAACTTAGATTTTCTATTTATGATTCCCTGCTTAGTGCATTAAGATATGCCTCTTTTCAGGTTGTTTCGATGGTAACAACCACCGGTTTCGTAACAACAGATTACAGTCTTTGGCCTCCATTTTCACAATTGGTTTTAGTTTTATTAATGTTTCTGGGTGGCTGTGTCGGATCTACTGCTGGAGCTATTAAAAGTGTTCGACTGCTATTACTTCTAAAACAAGCAAAACAAAGTTTTGATAAATTGCTTCACCCCCATGCGATAATCCCAATGCGATTAGGGGGAAGAGTAATTTCTGATGATATAATGCAAAGCATCAGATCCTTTTTCCTTCTTTATATTTTCGTTTTTATTATAGGAGTATTTATTATCACTGCTACAGGATTAGATATAACCAGCGCAATAGGGGCTGTTGCTGCTACTTTAGGAGGCGTGGGACCCGGATTAGGATTAGTGGGTCCTACCCAAAATTATGCCTTTATTTCTTCTGTTGGTAAAATTACCTTGATTATTTGCATGCTATTGGGTCGTTTGGAAATTTATACTGTTCTTGTTTTACTCGTACCGGAATTTTGGAAAAAATCTTCCTCATCGTTCTAAGTTTAAAGGTTAGTTTAAAATTTGATGGGGTACTAAAAACTTACCCAACAGTAAGAAAAAGGTCTACATTTACCTAAAATACAAGAGAAAATATCCTTTAAAAAGGGGGTAGCTACACCCATAGATACTGAACTATAACGATAACCTTCCCGAAGGCCAAGATCATATTTGCGCCCAATACATTTGCAACATTGTAGGATCTTTTTTGTTCTATAATGTAATACATTTATAATATTCTTCAGAAATTAAAAGATTCAGGCTCCGATGTGGACGAATCCTTCCTTTCATTATAATATAAACCTCTTTTTGTTTTTTCTTTATTTTTCTTCTCGCATCCTAAGAATAGTGCATATGTATTTGAACTTATTCAGTTACAGAAAATAAAAAAGCCCTTCAGCAAAAGGCCAAAGGGCTGGAATAGCAAGCTCCTCGGGTAGGATTCGAACCTACAACCCTCCGGTTAACAGCCGGATGCTCCA
>JADBKX010000044.1:0-2113 GCA_014894735.1 Candidatus Sediminicultor sextus
CTTATTATTCGAAAAGCTTCTTATATTGGCCATATCCTTCCTTTTCTAAATCTTCTTTGGGAATAAAGCGAAGTGCAGCTGAATTCATACAATAGCGAAGACCAGTGGGTGCAGGTCCATCATTAAATAGATGACCAAGATGAGAATCTGCATATTTGCTCCTTACTTCCGTTCTGCTCATAAATAAACTTTTATCTTCTTTTTCTAAAAGGTTATCCGGTTCGAGTGGTTTCGTAAAACTTGGCCAGCCTGTTCCCGAATCAAACTTATCAAGAGAACTAAAAAGTGGTTCACCGGATACAATATCCACATAAATACCTTCTTTCTTATTATTCCAATATGCATTGTCAAATGCCCTTTCTGTACCGCATGACTGGGTTACCTTAAACTGTAAAGGGGTCAATGTATTTTTCAGTACTTCATCCGAGGGCTTTTCGAATTTATTATCATTATGATTAGTTGTATCATCCCATGTAGATTTAATATATGCTTCACGTCCTGAACCAGCACGATATAATTTATATCTGATGGGGGATTTCTGGTAATAATCCTGATGATAATCCTCCGCTACATAAAATTTGGATGCCGGTATTATTGCTGTAACAATATCACCTTGAAATTTACCTGATGTCTGCAATTTTTCTTTTGACTCTTCTGCCAGCCGTTTTTGTTCATCACTATGATAAAAGACAGCAGTCTTATATTGTTCCCCTCTATCTGCAAACTGACCCCTGATATCGGTAGGATTTATCTGCCTCCAGAAAACATCAAGTAACTCGGAATAAGTAATGATTGAAGGGTCAAAGGTAATTTGTACAGCTTCCAAATGCCCGGTCTTTCCGGTGGTTACCTCTTCATAGGTTGGATTCTCTTTCTGTCCACCGGTGTAACCTGCTATAACTTCTGTAACCCCCTCTAATTCTTCAAAAGGAGATTCCATACACCAAAAACAACCGCCTGCAAAGGTGGCTTTTTCCATTTTACTTTCCTCCTCATTTTTTATCATGGTTTTATCTTGTCCATTTGCTAAAGCGATAAAACAGATGCAAACCAGACTTATAATAAATACTTTACATAAATTTTTTGCTTTTATTTTCATTTTAAAACTCCTCCAATAATTCAAGCTTATTTTTATCCTCTTGATAATTAAAAAATTATTCAGGAAATCATTCCGCTAATCTTTATTGCAGTATAGGCTAGAAGAAGGGATAGGATACTATTTATAATCATTCTTAATTTTACATGGTGCAAATATTGGTTAATAATTGCCCCGAATAAAGCCCAGGTTAAAAGAGCACAAAGACCTACGAGGGCAAAGCCCAATGAGAAGAGGATAATATAGAAGGGATTACCAATAAGGGGATTTAGAAAGACCGAGTAAAGGGTTAAGCCATAAATGATTCCTTTAGGATTTATAAATTGAAGTAATACACCTTTATAAAAACCCCAGAGAAATTGGTCGGTTTTTTCCTTAAAGGAAAAACTAGCTTTAAAAGTGCCATAGGCCAGGTAGAGAATATAGGCTGCCCCAATCCAGCGCATAATAGGTTCAACAGAGGGAATGGCTGTAAAAAGCAGGTTAGAAAAAAATCCACAGAGTAATAGCAGTAAGAAAAATCCGGTAACAATTCCATAGATGTAATTCATGGTTTTTTTAATTCCAAAATTAATACTCATGGAGGCACAGCTCAGGTTATTGGGTCCCGGAGTGAAGGTAGTAATCAAGACGAAGGGAATCAAAACACCAAAGTCAATTAAGCTCATTTTTATTCCCTCCTCAATTATTTATTTTGAATTATAATTTTTGGATTCAGGCAGTAACTAAAAGTGTTCTTAAATTTACAGTAAAACACTTCTATTGTCAAGTGTCAAGAAGAGAGTGTCAAGTTTTTTGTTTGAATAAATTACCAAGATAGTATAAAATAAAAAAGGAGTGAAAATTTAAAAAGAGAAAATATTATTAAAATTTAATTACAGAGATGGAAATAATATTATTTTAAAGAGGAGATATATGTTATGAGAAAAGTTATAAATTTCCAATTAATAATTATCTTTGTGATTTTGGTATTCATTTCTTTTTGCTGTATAGGTTATACAGCAGGAGAGATCCTCA
>JADBKX010000044.1:2213-4384 GCA_014894735.1 Candidatus Sediminicultor sextus
AAGAAAATATAAAATTAAGGGGAAGATTAACATGAAAATAATTCTTGTTTACCCTGAATATCCGGAGACCTTCTGGAGTTTTAAATATGCTTTAAAATTTATTTCTAAAAAGGCGAGTCTCCCTCCTTTGGGGCTGTTAACTGTTGCTGCCCTGCTTCCTGAAGACTGGGAGAAAAAGCTGGTAGATATGACAGTAACAGCATTAATTGATAGAGACATCAAATGGGCTGATTATGTATTTATTAGTGCTATGTCTATTCAAAAAGAATCGGTGAAGAAGATAATTGCTCAATGTAAGAGATTGGGAACCAAGATTGTTGCAGGCGGTCCTCTCTTTACATCCGGATATGAAGACTTTGAGGATGATGTAGATTATTTTATACTTAATGAAGCTGAAATCACTCTACCTCTATTTTTAGAAGATTTAAAAGGAGGACACCTTAAACATATTTATACCTCAGATCAGTGGGTTGATATAAAAAATACTCCCATTCCTCTTTGGGAATTAGCTGATATAAATAAATATGTCACTATGTGTATCCAATATTCTCGTGGTTGTCCCTTTAACTGTGATTTTTGTGATGTTACCTTACTTTTTGGTCACCAGATGAGATTAAAAACCAAAGACCAGATATTAGCAGAATTAGATAGTCTGTACTCTCGGGGATGGAGAGGTGGAGTATTTATTGTTGACGATAATTTTATTGGGAATAAAAGAGAATTAAAAGTGGAAGTACTGCCGGCGATGATTAAATGGATGGAAGAACGAAAATATCCTTTCTCTTTTACTACTCAAGCTACCATAAATCTCTCCGATGATGAGGAACTTATGCATTTGATGGTTCAGGCAGGGTTTGCTTCAGTATTTGTGGGCATTGAGACTCCTAATGAAGAAAGTTTAGCAGAATGCAACAAGTTACAAAATAAAAATCGTGATCTAATAGCTTGTGTTAAGAAAATACAAAAGTTTGGTTTAATAGTTAACGGAGGGTTTATTATGGGGTTTGATAATGATACACCGGCAATTTTTGAAAGACTAATTGAATTCATCCAAAAAAGTGGAATTGCCAGCGCCATGGTCGGGCTATTAAACGCTCCTCGAGGCACCAAACTCTACCAGCGGCTGGTTAAAGAGAATAGATTATTAAAAGAAGCCACAGGTGACAACACCGACCTTTCCATTAATTTTGTTCCCAAAATGAATTACAAAGCACTTATCGATAACTATAAAAGAGTTCTCAATACCATTTATTCCCCTAAATGTTACTATGAACGTCTCCTGACGCTTTTAAAAAATATAAAACCTTTAAAAAAGAAAAGATATCAATTTCATCTTTGGTATATTACTGCGTTCCTTAAATCTGTCTGGCAGCTGGGCATAATGGGAAGGGAAAGAATTTATTATTGGAAAATCTTTTTCTGGGCTTTGTTTCGGCGTCCTCAGCTCTTACCTATGGCCATAACCTATGCTGTCTATGGGTTTCATTTTCGTAAGATTTATGAAAATTATTAATTATACCGGGGGTCAGCCTGTTGAGATCTGACTCCCACAGGCTTTTCTTTCCTCATCACGGCAACGCCGTGATGCTATACGCTATTCGCTGTACGCTCCACGCTATAATACGAGATACGAATTAATAGTACTTGACAGCCATGTTATAATTATCAAAAATAATAAATAGTTAAAAGCAAAGCGTGGGAGAAGTAGCAGATTACAAAATTTAACAGAGAGTCGTTTTTGGTGAGAAGCGACGCAAAGATTTTAAAGGATCTGCGAAATGGACCCACAAGCTGCAAACTGAAAGGACTCAAATAGCTCGAGTAAGTTTTGACGGACTTTTCCCCCGTAATAAGGAAAAGCGTATCGGTATATAATTAATTTATATTGCCCGTACTCTTAAAGAGTAGGATTTGTCTAAGAAAAAATCCTATTAGAGTGGCACCACGGAATTAATCTTTCGTCTCTTGGACCTGTCTGCGTACATACACGCACAGGTAGAGATGAAAGATTTTTTTATTTATATAACCGGAACGCATAATTAAGAGGGGTCTGATAGATATTAATATTGAATGATATTAATCTGTTAGACTCAATCTGGGTGGCACCGCGGAAAAAATAGCTCTCCGTCCCTATTATTAGAATAAATGGGGACTGAGGGCTTTTTTATTTA
>JADBKX010000011.1 GCA_014894735.1 Candidatus Sediminicultor sextus
ATAATAGCCTGCCTCCCCTCTTTTAGGGTCTTTCGGATACACTTTAAATAGATTTTTATCCTGCTGCTAAAATCGTTTCCCCGGATTAGAACTGTTTTAAACTTTTTATTAGTTATAATATTTTCTATATCTTTTAAGAGGGACCTTTCTTTTACTTCTTCTGCAGAAAATATCATTTTATTATCCGAGGATTTATCATCTTCGGGCAGCTGGGGGGGGTTTTGAGGTGAAACATCTGTTAGATCGAATTTTTTCAGCCAGGCCTTGCGGGTCTTGGGAATAGCATAATTTAAGATCTTTTCCCAGGAACAGAGATAATAATTAGACATCCATTTGGTTAATCTGATTACCTGGGGAGTAAGAAGGGGTTTTTTATCGGTTATTTGCACGATGTCTTTTAAGTTTTTCACATCCGATTCAGCTAAAAATCCCACGACACATCCTGTAGTCACCTTACCCCGGAAAGGTATGGTTACTCTCGACCCGAGCGATATCCGGTCTTTTAAATCCTGAGGAATACAGTAGTGAAATATTTTATCGAAATTATATTCTAAGATTACTATTTCAGCATATTTCTTTTCACCATGCATGTTAATAAACTCATTAATTCCATTTTTCACTTTATTTTTAAAATTTCATCTAAGATTTTTTCAGCCATATCAATTTTAGGCATAAGGGATAATTCCCGGGTGGTTCCCTTGCTGTCTATCAGCCTGGCTCTATTTTTATCGGAGCCAAATCCGGTTTTTTTTGCCGATATATCATTAGCGACAATTAGATCTAATCTTTTTTCCTTCAATTTTTTAAGGGCATTGGCTTCCATATTTTCTGTTTCCGCGGCGAATCCGACCAATATTTTATCTCCTTTTTTCTTTCCTAATTCATAGAGGATATCGGGAGTTCTTTCCAGCTCGATAAGCGGTTTTTCACTCTTTTCTTTTTTAATCTTTCCGGCAAATACTTCCCTGGGTCGGAAATCGGCCACTGCGGCGGCAGAAATTACTATATCCACCTCCGAAAAATACTTAAAAACTTCTTTTTTCATCTCTTCCGCAGATTCAATTAAAATTGTGGTAATCCCCTTGGGGGCGGGTAAAGAAGTTGGTCCGGTTATCAGAATAACCCTTGCCCCTCTGGCTCGGGCAATCTTTGCTAAAGCGAATCCCATTTTACCGGAAGAATAGTTAGAAATAAATCTTACTTTATCAATAGGTTCTCTGGTGCAGGAAGCAGTAACCAATACCGTCTTGCCCTGGTAATCATTTTTAAAGGTCAGGGCATATTCAACCCTATCTACTATTTCTTCGATATTTGCTAATCTGCCCTCCCCTATCTCGCCGCAAGCCAATCTGCCATATTCTGAATCTATAAACTCGTACCCTGAGGCGGTTAATTTTTCTACATTCTGCTGATACAGGGGATTAGATATCATATTTTTATTCATTGCCGGGGCAAAGATGACCTTCTCTTTGGAAGCCATCACTGTAGTGGTTAACACATCATCGGCAATACCGTTAGCGATTTTACCAACAACATTTGCCGTAGCCGGGGCAATCAATATCAGGTCAGCCCATTCGGCAAGAGAGATATGTTTTACCACTATCTTATCATTGGTAGAAAATAGGTTATCTATTACCGGATTTCCGGAAAGAGCTGAAAAGGTTAAAGGCTGAATAAATTTAACGGCAGATTCGGTCATAATTACAAAAACCTCTGCGCCTTTTTTCTTTAATAAACTCACTATCTCCGCTGCTTTATAAGCGGCTATGCTTCCGGTAACTCCCAAAAGTATTTTCTTCCCTTTTAACACTTTCTTACCTCTTTTTTTCGTATATCGTATATCGTATATCGTATATCGTTATCAGGTTATCCCGTTTGCCGGTTAACCAGTTAAATTAGTTAAGTTATATCTTGATCTAATAAATCTTCAGGGTTTCCAAATTCTTCATCTCCATCAAATATCTCCTCAATTTCTGCAGGTCCTTCATCTTCATCAGATAATTCTTCAGATTCTTCAGGCTCCTTAACTTCATCAGATATGTCTTCAGGTTTTGCAGGTTCTTCAACTTCATTGAATATCTGTTCAGCCTTTAAAGGCTCTTCTTTCTCTTTAAGGTACACTTTTCCTGCTTTTATCTCTTCTAAGGCAATTCTAATAGACTGTTTAGATTTGAATTTCACTAAAGGCTTAGCCCCTTTGGTCAACTCTTTTGCTCTGTTTGCTACCATCATTACTAATAAATATTTATTGTTTTCCATGTTTATTTCTCACCCTTCCTCTTGCTGAAAATATACTTTTAAAACTTTACAACTAAAATTCATTTTTTATAATTTGCTATTTTACATCTTTCGGCAATGATTATAGACTCTAATTTTTTTAGAGCGGTTTTTATATTATCATTCACTACCAGATAATTATAGTTTTTTTTATATTCTATTTCAATACGGGCATCTTTTAATCTTTTTTCCAGGGCTTTTTCTCCCTCAGTATTTCTTTTTCGCAATCTATCCTCTAAATCCTTCCAGGTTGGAGGCGCTATAAAAATAAAAATACCATCAGGAAATTTCTTCTTTACCTGCATGGCACCCTGAACATCTAATTCCAGCAGGACATCTCTCCCTTTTTGAAGTTCTTCTATTAAAAATTTTATAGGTGTACCCTTGTAATCTCCATGGACAATAGCCCATTCTACAAATATATTTTCCTCTATCCTTTTTTTGAATTCATCTGCTGTTACAAAATAATAATCCTTGCCTTCTATTTCATCCTTTCGGGGAGGGCGGGTATTCACCGACACAGAATATTTTAAATCAGGGAAAATATTAAACACCTTTTCCCTTAAAGTACCTTTACCTACACCTGATGGACCGGAGATAACAAACAGCAAGCCCCTGTTTACACTCGTATCTCGTATCTCGTATTCCGTATTTCGTTTAGGAACAAAAGATGATAATTCTTTATCGTCAGTCATATTTAAAATTACCTACTTGGGAGTGTTTTCTTTTAATTTGAAATTTTGTCCGCTATATTCGGTAAATCTATGGGCAATGGTTTCCGGTTGGATAGAAGATAAAATTACATGATTGCTATCCGTAATTATTATTGCTCTCGTTATTCTCCCACAAGTAGCAACTACCAACTTTTTCTCTGCCCTTGCTTCCTCTTTTAACCTTTTCATCGGTGCGGAATCCGGATTTAAAATAGCTATAATTCTGGTAGAATTCACAAAATTTCCAAAACCTATATTCACTAAATTATTCAGCATATTTTTTCCTCTATTATTCTATATTTCTGGCCTGTTCCCTTACCTTTTCCAATTCACTTTTTAGCAAAACAACCAAAGAAGTTACCTTTATATCATTAGTCTTTGACCCGATAGTGTTTACCTCCCGATTTATCTCCTGGGTTAAAAAATCCATTTTTCTTCCCACGGATTCCTCAAAATTTAGCAAATTATCGAATTGGATAAGGTGGCTGTTTAATCTGGTAATTTCTTCGGTGATATCCGTCTTTTCGGCAAATATTGCCGCTTCTAATTCGATTCTTCCCTCATCAACATTCAGGCCATCGGTCAAATTTTTTATTTTGCTTAAAAATTTATCTTTATAATCGAGAGGTGAAGATTTCGAATATTTCTCAATTTTATCTATTAACTTTTGTATTTTCTTTATTCTTTTTTGGATATCGGTAACAAGAACTTTACCTTCTCTTTCCCTCATTTTCAGCAAAGAATCTAAGGCAAGATTCGTGGCTTTTTCTACCAGAGGCCATGTCTTGGCACCCTCTTCTTCCTTTACTATGGTAAATATATCTTTGAACTTAAGCATAGAACCTATGCCTATTTCATCTTTTAATTTATACTTCTCTTTTAAGGTCTTTAGGTTTTTATAACAGGAATCAGCTATATCTTCATTTAATATTATCTTCTCTTCCGTCAGGCTATAGTGTTCAACTTTTACTAAAATATTAACTTTTCCTCTTGAAACCCTACCTTTTATTAACTTTTCCATCTTTTGTTCAACTTCCAAAGATTGAAAGTTGTTTTTTATATTTATTTCACAGTATTTATTGTTTAAGCTTTTTATCTCTACCAGGCATTCTCCGTCTTCTGCTTTAACCCTTCCCACACCGTAACCGGTCATGCTTTTAATCAACTTTATTTCCCCTTATGCTTGTTATATTTTAAAAATGATAAACTTCACATTAATTTTATGGTAATACTTACTGCTTGTCAAATATTTTCGTATTACGTTAAATAAGTTAAGATTTAGGTGTAGGGCACAATGAATTGTGCCCTACATTATTTTTTCTTATTATCTTGATTATACCTCTATAATAGATTATATTAAAGTTAAATATATCAACAAGGAG
>JADBKX010000131.1 GCA_014894735.1 Candidatus Sediminicultor sextus
ATCTCAACTTTAGGTATTTATAATCTTACTTAATTGGTTAGCCAATTATGCAATTCACCGATTGACCAATTTACCGATTCTCCAATTGATTAATTGACCAATTAGATTGGTTTACCAGTGTACCAATCACCCGGTTTTCCGGTCTACTTAGCCATTAATATTTGATCTGTTCTTTTTTCTTCTTCACGCTACCCGCTTACCTCCACACAATATGTAATACTAATTTATTCTGAATTCTGACTTAGGGCTTCTTGTTTTTTCTTAACTATACGCTATACGCTCCACGCTATTTCCGATATACGATATACTGCATACTAACGACTAGTTAAGGGCAAGGTTGATAGCTTCTTGAACAGTCTTTACTCCTACAATCTCTAAACCTTTTTTTGATGAAAAATTGTTTAAACTCTTTAAATTGCTTTTTGGAAGAATGCATCTTTTAAAGCCCATTTTAAATACTTCCTGCATCCGTTTTTCTACCTGATTCACCATCCTAACTTCTCCAGCCAGCCCTACTTCTCCAAATATAACTGTAGCTGGATCAATCGGTACGTCCTTAAAGCTTGAAGCTATAGCCGTAATAATAGCCAAATCTAAGGCAGGTTCTAATACCTTTATCCCACCAGCAATATTTACATGAACATCTTGAGAGTGTAAGGAATATCCCACTCTTTTTTCGAGAACCGCCAGGATAAGTAAAACCCGATTATAGTCTACGCCAGTAGTCATTCTTCGAGGTATACCCAGGCTGCTATAACTCACCAACGCTTGCATCTCCACCAATAATGGCCTACTGCCTTCAAAGGTAGCTGCCACCACTGAACCAGAAACATGAGAAGGTTTTTCTGAAAGAAGCAATTCAGAAGGATTTAATACTTCTATCAAGCCTTTCTCTCCCATTTTAAATATCCCCAATTCATTAGTAGAACCAAATCTATTCTTTGTAGAACGAAGTATCCGGTAAATATTGTATTGTTCACCCTCCAGATAGAGAACAGTGTCTACAATATGTTCAAGAACTTTAGGCCCTGCTAGTATCCCTCCTTTAGTTACATGTCCAATAATAAAGATAGAAATTTCTTTACTCTTGGCTAAACGCATTAATTGAGCAGTACATTCTCTTACCTGACTAATGCTTCCTGGTGAGGAACTAATCTCGTAATCATTAATAGTTTGAATAGAATCTACAATAACCACTTTTGGTTTAATTTCAATGATATGTTTTTTTATAACTTCTATATCGGTTTCAGAAACTAAAAAAAGCTTTTCCGCAAGAACACCTAATCGGGTAGCTCTTAATTTAATCTGATAAAGTGATTCTTCTGCCGAAATATATAATATTATCCCACAGTTGCTGCTCAAGGAATTGGCTATTTGTAAAAGAAGGGTAGATTTTCCAATGCCCGGTTCTCCCCCAACTAAAATTAGGGAACCAGGGACAATCCCCCCGCCTAATACTCTATCAAACTCCGAAATTTCTGTTCTATATCTCGATTTACTTTCTTCTACCTCAATTTTGCTAATGGGTAAAGGTATAGAATGCCCTTCAGGATGAAGAGAATATTTTTTCTCTTCTTTAAATACTTCTTCAATTAAAGTATTCCATCCTCCACAATCGGGACAACGCCCCAACCACCTGGAAGATTCATAGCCACATTGCTGGCACCGAAAAAAAGCTTTTTCTTCTTTACCCATTTTAGCTCCTCTATCTTAATCTGATCATTTTTTCTTTTTAGAAAACATTATTTTCCCGTCCTTTGCCTTAATTAATATACAATCCCCTTCTTCAAATTCACCAGCCAATAACTTTTCAGAAATAGGATTTTCTATCAATCTTTCAATTGTCCGCCTTAAAGGACGAGCTCCAAAATTAGAATCATAACCCTCTTTAGTCAATAATTCTTTAATTTCCTCTGTTGTTTCCAGGCCAATCTTTCGCTCTTCTAATAATTTTTTTACTTCATTGTTTATTATTAGACTGGCTATTTTTTTAATTTCCTCCTTAGTAAGGGATTTAAAGACTATTACCTCGTCAATTCGATTTAAAAATTCCGGTCGGAAGGTTTTATTCAACTCTCCCATTACTCTATTTTTTATCTCTTTATAGGAAATCTCTTCAGGTTCATTGGTCCCCCGAAATCCCAAAGTGGCTTCTTTTTTAATCAGGGTAGCCCCAACATTAGAAGTCATAATAATAACTGTATTTTTAAAATCTACTACTCTCCCCTGGGAATCAGTCAATCTACCATCTTCAAATATTTGTAGTAATATATTAAAGACATCGGGGTGTGCTTTTTCTATCTCGTCTAATAGAATTACCGAATAAGGCTTTCTTCTAACTTTTTCAGTTAATTGTCCTCCCTCCTCATACCCCACATAACCAGGGGGAGCTCCAATCAATCGAGAAACAGCAAATTTTTCCATATATTCTGACATATCTAAACTTATCAATGCATTTTCATCACCAAAAAGAAATTCTGCTAAAGTACGGGCTAATTCTGTTTTGCCTACTCCGGTAGGTCCCAAAAATATAAAAGAACCAATGGGGCGTTTGGGGCTTTTCATCCCAGCTCGGGCTCTTCTTATGGCTTTAGAAATAGATATGATAGCTTCATCCTGTCCAATTATCCTTTTATGTAATTCCTCCTCCATTCTAAGTAGTTTTTGTGCCTCTCCCTCTTTAAGAGAAAAAATTGGAATCCCGGTCCAGCTGGATACGATTTCTGCAATATCTTCTTCTGCAACTTCCACTTTACTAACCATTCTTCTGGTCTCCCATTTTTCTTTTATCTTTTGGAGTTCAGCTTCCGACTTTTTTTCTTTATCTCTTAATTGAGCTGCTTTTTCAAATTCTTGCAATTTTACTGCTGATTCCTTTTCTTTCCTTATTTTATTTAATTTCATTTCTACTTCTTTCATGTCGGGTGGAGAAATAGTGTTTTGTAATTTAATCCTGGAAGCCGCTTCGTCTACCAAATCGATAGCTTTATCCGGCAAAAATCTACCCGAAACATAACGAGCTGACAAATGTGCTGCTGCCTCTAATGCTTGATCGGTAATTTTTATTTTATGATGGGCTTCATACTTGTCCTTAAGTCCTTGCAATATCATAACAGTCTCTTCTATTGAAGGTTCGGATATATAAATAGGTTGAAATCTTCGCTCTAAAGCAGCATCTTTTTCAATATACTTGCGGTATTCATCGGCAGTAGTTGCACCAATAACTTGAAGCTCGCCCCTTGCTAAAGCAGGCTTTAATATATTAGAAGCGTCTATTGCTCCTTCAGCTGCGCCGGCTCCTACCAGGGTATGTATTTCATCAATAAATAATATGACATCATTTGATTCCTGAACCTCTTTAACAATCTTCTTTAACCTCTTTTCAAATTCACCTCGGTATTTAGTGCCAGCAACAATTAAAGCTAGGTCAAGGCAGATAATTCTTTTTTCTTTTAATATCTCCGGAACATCATTATTAGTTATCTTCTGAGCCAAACCCTCTACAATAGCCGTCTTTCCTACCCCGGCCTCTCCTATTATACAGGGATTGTTTTTCTTTCTTCTACTTAAAATTTGTATCACTCTTTGAATTTCCGTGCTCCTGCCAATAACCGGATCCAATTTATCTTCTTGGGCTAATTTAATTAAATCTCTTCCAAATTCATCTAAAGCAGGAGTCTTCGTTGTTCTTTTTCCTGGAGCAGATGGAAAACCTTGAGCCTCACCCTCCATTAAAACTTTCATAATTTCAGAATAAACATTATCCAGATTAATACCCAAGTCTACTAAAATTCTAACCGCTACTCCGCTTCCTTCTTTTAATAACCCTAATAATATGTGTTCGGTGCCAATATAATTATTTTTCAATTGGCTTGCCTCTTGAGAGGCTAATTCTAAGACTTTTTTCGCTCGAGGAGTAAAAGCAATCTCACCTACTTGCTGATACTCACCTTTCCCTACCAATCGTTCTACCTCTTCCACTACTTTATCTACATTTACCCCCAATTGTCTTAAAACCTGGGAAGCGACTCCTTCTTCTTCTTTTATTAAACCAATAAGAATATGTTCAGTCCCTATGTAGTCATGATTTAGGTTTATCGCTTCTTCTTGAGCTATCATTATAGCTCTCTTTGCTTTTTCGGTATATCTTTTAAACATTCTCTATGCACTTCCTTCCATTTTAGTAAATAATTTTAAACTACCTGATTAGATAATTAATAATAATTAACCAATT
>JADBKX010000020.1 GCA_014894735.1 Candidatus Sediminicultor sextus
TTCTTCATAATAGGGTTTCTGAATTTCCGGATATTCTTCTGTTTTTGGTATTTCAAAATATTTCTGATGAATTGTACAATAAGATGTAGGTTCTGAGCCTTTTATAAAAGTTACTGTTAATGTACCCGGACAAGAGTCAGTAGGTAAAAGCCCGGATTCTTTACAAACAGATATTTTAGTTATTTTAGCTGGCTGTAAAAAATCTTTTTTTTCATTATTTTTAAGGGCATTTTTCATAAATTTAGCCCAAATCGGGGCAGCAACCACTCCACCAGTCATTTTGTTACCCAAAGGTTTTCTATCATCATTTCCAATATAAACCGCAGTAACCAAATCCGGAGTAAAACCAATAAACCAGGCATCCACAAAATCATTGGTAGTACCGGTCTTTCCTGCTGCCGGTCTATCTATCTTCGCATTCCAGCCAGTTCCTCTTTCTATTACTCCCTTCATCAGGTTTATAAGTACATAGCAAGTCTCTTCTTTAAATACTGTCTTTTTTTGAGTAATATTCTCTTTTATAATTTTACTTTTATTATCTTCTATTCGAATGATAGATACAGGATCAACTTTGACTCCCAAATTGGCAATAGTAGCATAAGCGGAAGCAATTTCCAAAGGGGTTATTTCTGAAGTACCCAAAGCTAAAGAAAGATCCGAGCGAAGTTCACTTTTTATTCCTGCTTTATGAGTATAGTTTATAACTTTTTTTATTCCCACTTGTTCTAATAATTTTACTCCCACTACATTTATAGATTGTTCAAACGCTTCTCTGAGAGTAACTGGTCCGCTAAATTCTTTTTCGTAATTTTCAGGAGACCATCCATTTTCGAAAGTAACCGGAGAATCTTCTATAATATTACTGGGAGTAAATCCATTATCTAAGGCAGTAAGGTAAATAAAAGGCTTAAAAGCTGAACCGGGTTGGCGGTAAGCTTGAGTTGCTCTATTAAATTTACTTTCTACAAAATCTTTTCCTCCCACCATTGCCTTAATATGACCGGTCTGAGGTTCAATGGCTATTATTGCTCCTTCATATCCAGATTCTTGGAGTGCTTTTTCAGCAAAATATTGCATCTCTAAATCTAAGGTGGTATAAATTTTTAATCCACCTTTATAAACTACATTAGCTCCATATTCTTCCAAAAGTTGAGAAAGAATAAAAGTGGAAAAATAGGGAGCTATGGACTTATCTCTTTTATTATTATAATCAAGTTCCAGGGGGCTTTGTTTGGCTTTTTCCATATCCTCTTTAGATATGTAATTCAATTTAAACATTCTATCTAATATTATATTTCTTCTTCTTAAGGACACTTCCTGATTAAGAATTGGTGAGTAGTAAGAAGGTCCACGGGGGATCCCTGCGAGTAATGCACATTCTGCAAGGTTTAAATCTTGTACATCTTTATTAAAATACATTTTAGCAGCAGATTGTACTCCATAGGCACCATGCCCAAAGTATATTTCATTTAAATACATTTCTAAAATTTCATCTTTGGTGAAAGATCGTTCTATTTGTAAAGCCAACAAGATGTCTTTTAATTTTCTATTGAAACTAATTTCTCGAGTGAGAAAAGTGTTTATAGCCAATTGTTGGGTTATTGTGCTGCCTCCATGAGGTTTAGCCTCTTTTTCTAATTGTAAAATTATATTTTTAAAATTTTCCCATTGAGCACGCACGATTCCCCGCAAACTGATTCCTTTATGTTTATAAAAGTCCGAATCCTCAATAGCAATAGTGGCATTAATTAAATTCGAAGGGATCTTAGAAAGTGGAACTGGATTTCTGTCTTCCTGATAAAATTCGGTGATAATTTCACCATTAATATCATACACTTTGCTAGTTATAGCATCCAAGAATTTATTTTCTTGCACCATTTCTGATATTTTCTGATTATTAAGAGTAGATAGTGCGATAAAAGTAATAGAAAATGTCAGGGTAAAAATTATAATTACCAATAATATTTTTTTAAATAAAGGAATATAATAAGATTTTTTTGGTCTATTTTTTGGTGACAAAGTAAAACTCCCTTTTGTCCGTATATCGTATATTGTATATCGTATTTCGTTCAAATTTGTTTGGATGAGATTAACTCTAAAAACTTAAAGTGAAAAGTGAAAAACCATACGCCACTACTTCTTTTTCTTTTTTATTTTCTTACCGATATACGATATACGCGATACGCAATACTCTATGCTAATACATTATACCATAAAATTTTAGTAAAATTAGAACAGTATTTTATTGTGTATTAGTATACATTTTGGTGGGGCAGTTAGATAAAAAGGTTATGTTTACGTTTTTCTTTACATTTCCTCAATTTATTTTCTTTTTCTTTCTTAACACAATAGGCAATACTCGATACGAATTTTATCCCAACTCTTTTAATATAAAATAAACTATGTTATAATTTCAAAAATTAAATAGGTTTATTATTGGGATATTTTAATATGATTAAGCTTAACTTTCTAATTCGTGTAGCCATGATTGCAGCGATTTACGTGGTTCTTAATATTATATTTGCTCCAATAAGTTATGGCCCTATCCAGGTTCGAATTGCTGAAGCCTTAGTAGTTCTTCCCTTTATAGACTCATCAGCAATTATTGGATTATTTTTAGGTTGTATTTTGGCAAATGTTTACGGGGGATTAGGGATGGTAGATATATTGGGGGGAAGCCTTTGTACTTTGGTTGCTGCCTATTTAACTTATAAAGTGAAAAATCCTAAATTAGCGCCCCTTCCTCCTGTATTGATAAATGCATTTGGGGTGAGTATTTATTTGCATTTACTCTTCGACTTACCTTATTGGATAACTGTATTGTATATCGGGATAGGTGAACTTATTGCTTGTTATATCCTGGGTTATCCCTTATTGATTTTGTTAATTAAGAACAAAAAGAGATTAGGGTTGGAATAATGAACAAAAAAGAAGAGAGTGAATTGTGAAAAAAATATTTAACGTTTTTATTCTATGAAGCGGGGTAATTGATTATGGATATTAAAGAAGAATTAAAAATAATTAAAAGAGGCACAGAAGAAATAATTTCCGAAGAAGAATTGATAAAAAAAATAGAAAAATCAAGAAAAGAAAAAAGACCTCTTCGGGTTAAGCAAGGATTCGATCCTAATGCACCGGATATACATTTGGGACATACGGTGGGTCTACGAAAAATGAGACAATTTCAAGACCTGGGACATGATATTTATTTTTTGATTGGCGATTTTACCGGAATGATAGGCGACCCAAGCGGTAAATCAGCAACCAGAAAACAGTTAACTGAAGAAGAAGTCAAGAAAAATGCAGAGACTTACAAGCAACAAGTTTTTAAAATATTAAATCCGGAAAAAACTAAAGTAGTATTTAATAGTCATTGGTTGGGAAAGCTTTCTTTCTCGGAAGTTTTAAAAGTGTGTTCAAAATATACAGTTGCTCGTATGTTAGAAAGAGATGATTTTTCAACCAGGTACAAAGAAGGTAAACCGATAGGTATCCACGAATTTATGTACCCTTTAATGCAAGGCTATGACTCCGTCGCTATACAGGCAGACATTGAATTGGGAGGTACAGATCAGAAATTTAATCTATTAGTGGGCAGAGATATTCAAAGGGAATTCAATCAAGAACCGCAAATTATTATCACCTTACCTCTTCTTGAGGGAACAGATGGAGTAGAAAAAATGAGTAAAAGTCTTAATAATTACATTGGAATTGATGAATCTCCTCAAGAGATATATGGCAAAGTTATGTCTGTCCCTGATAATCTTATGATTAGATATTTTGAATTGGTAACTGATGTTTCTTCAGATGAAATAGATAAGATAAAGATAGGCTTAGAGAGTAATGATTTACATCCTCGGGATGTGAAAAAAAGATTAGCCAGAGAAATTGTTAAACTTTATCACGGACAGAGTGCTGCAATTATTTCAGAAGAAGAATTTGAAAAGGTGTTTAAGGATAAACTTTATCCGGAAGAAATAAAAAAAATAATTTTAAAGAAAGATGATTTAAAAGAAGGAAAAATTTGGCTTATTAAGCTTATTATCTTGTCTGGTATAGTAGATAGTAAAAGTGAAGCCCGTAGATTGGTTGAGCAGGGTGGAGTAAGAATCAATGGAGAAAAGATAAGTGATCCCCATCTTGACTTGACTGTCGAAGAAGGCATGATTTTAAAAATCGGAAAACTAAATTTTATAAAATTATTTATTAAATAGTAT
>JADBKX010000024.1:0-1103 GCA_014894735.1 Candidatus Sediminicultor sextus
ACTCATTGTAAACATTCGGAAAAAGTGATATAATCACCAAAAATAGAATATTGAAGATTAAACTTTTTCGGGGCAGGGTGAGGTTAGATTAAAAGATAACCAATTCCCGACCGGTGGTGAAATTATTCATCCTCACTAATAGTAGAGAATGCTAAGAGGAAGTAATAAGCCCACGAGCTCGGTATTCATCATGGTGAGTATCGAACAGATCTGGTGAAAAACCAGAGCCGACAGTAAAGTCTGGAAGGGAGAAGAAGTAATTTATTTTACACAAAGATTATCCCCGAGAAAATATAATTTTTTCGGGGATAATTTATTTTAAGAAATATTTTAAAATCATAGGGAAACAAAAATAATTTTTGCTTTTAATTAATTAGATTAGTGAGCAAAATAAAAAACTAAAGAAGGAGAATCTGTATGAAAAGTAAAAAAATTACCAGCATTTCTATATTAGTAGCCTTGTCTATAGTGGCAGGGTATTTTATTCATTTTCCAATTTTACCCCAAGCGCCATTTTTATTATATGATCCGGGGAGTGTATTTCTCCTGATTGGATCTTTTAAATTAGGTCCGAAAATTGGTGTTTTAATGTCTCTAATTACCGCTATACTTTTTGCTTTTATTTCCGGGCAAGGCGGTCCTTATGGTGCTTTAATGAATTTTTTAGCAACAGGAACTTTCGTATTTGTATCATCTCAAATCTATTTCTTGTATCATAACAAGAAGGGAGCAATTTTAGGATTAATCCTGGGGACATTAGCAATGACCTTAATAATGGTTCCGGCTAATTTGATAATTACCCCTCTTTATTTAGGGGTCAATAGAGATATCGTGGTTAAAATGTTAATTCCAGCTATTATTCCCTTTAATCTTTTAAAAGGGATTATTAGTGGTGTCTTAACTTTCATTTTATATAAAAGGCTGTACCCTTTAATAATTAGCCAATAAACCTAAATTAATTTTTTTGATATATTATAAAAATAATTATATAATTAATGAAAATAAAAGTTTAACGCGAAAAACTAAAAACCATAATTCAAAACATAAAATTTTAGTATTGAGTAGTAATTTTAATGTAGATACTGTGTTATTCGGGTTTGATG
>JADBKX010000024.1:1203-2523 GCA_014894735.1 Candidatus Sediminicultor sextus
GAATCAAACCCCTTATATATTTGTTTTTTTCTTTCTTGCGGGCACGATGCATCGTGCCCCTACGTCTGGCTTCTGGATTCTGGTATTTTATCTTAACGATATACGATATACTAAATACTATATACGTTTTACAAAAAGAGGAGGATAATTTTTATGAAAAATGTTGCCGTCCTGATGGCTGGTGGCCGGGGGCAAAGATTTTGGCCTCATAGCCGATTTGATACACCTAAACAATTGTTATCTATTACTGGCGGAAATAGCATGATTAGAGAGACCATTAATCGCGTTTTACCACTAATTGATTTATCAGATGTGTTTATTTCTACCGCGGAAGATCTCTTTGATAGCATAAAAGATGCTCTTCCTGAAATAGATTATCTAAATTATATCCTTGAACCAGTTGGTAGAGATACTGCAGCCTGTATCGGTTTAGCTGCAGTAATTATCGAACATAGATATAAAGATCCTGACACCACTATGATTACACTTCCCATAGATCATATAATAAAAGATAGCGAAATATTTTTAGAGGTAATCAAAGAAGCTTGTGTCCTTGCTCGTGAAACGGGTAATTTAATTGCCATAGGTATTAAACCATCACGGCCAGAAATCGGATATGGTTATATTTGTGTAGGTGAGGAAGTAAAAAAGACTGAAAATATTACCGCTTGTGAGGTGAAAAATTTCACAGAAAAACCAGATTTAGAAACTGCAGAAATATTTATAAGTAAGGGAAATTATCTTTGGAATAGTGGCATATTTGTTTGGACTTGCAGAGATATTTTAAATGCTATAAAAAAAGAGATTCCCAAACTTTACAATGGATTAATGAAAATTAAAGATAGTTTAGGAACATTGTACAAAAAAGAAATCGTAAAAGAAGTATTTTATGGATTAGAAAAAATATCTATAGATTATGCGATTATGGAAAAAGTTTCTAATAGGTTGGTGGTAAAAGGAGATTTTAGTTGGGATGATATTGGTTCCTGGACTTCGATGGAGAGAATTTTCCCTAAAGACAAAGATGGTAATGTAATTCAAGGTGGGCATGAAGGAGTAGATACCAAGGGATGTGTTATTGTAAACGATGAAGGCTTAATAGTTACTATTGGCCTATCTGATTTAATTATCATATCAAGTGGGGATATAAAATTAATTTATCCTAAAAAACGAGAAAGTGACTTAAAGAAGATAATTGAAAGGATGGCTAATAACGAAAAATATAAAAAGTATTTATAGTTAAAAAGTAAGAACTTTTTCGTATAAAGTATTTTTTTTAGTGTAGGGGTCGAATTTATTCGACCCGAAACGGGCTCGATG
>JADBKX010000024.1:2623-4192 GCA_014894735.1 Candidatus Sediminicultor sextus
GAATCGAGCCCCTACATATTACTCATTACTGTATTCTACACGCTATACGAAAACCGAATAATTCTTCTTTCTTATTTTTTCTTTCTCTTTACGAGATACGATATACCATATACGATATGCGAATAATTTGACATTAGATTTTAACTATGATATTTTAACAAAGTAAAAATAATATGCTCTTATCAAGAGTTGGCGGAGGGACGGACCCTAAGAAGCCCAGCAACCTATGATGCTATAACCAAAGGCATTGTGTCGGTGCTAATTCCCGCGGAATTACAGTTCCGAGAGATAAGAAAAAAATTACCTCTTCGGCATTGAAGAGGTTTTTTAATTTACAATCAAAAAAAGGAGATGTTAGATTTGAAGAACAAATATTTATTTACTTCTGAATCAGTTACTGAAGGACATCCGGATAAGATTGCTGATCAAATATCTGATGCTATCCTGGATGCCATCTATAAAGAAGATCCTTACGGAAGAGTAGCAGTAGAAACTTTAGTAGCCACAGGACTGGTTATGGTGGCCGGGCAGATTACTACTTCTTGCTATGTGGATATTCCAAAAATAGTACGTCAAACCATCCGAGACATAGGTTATACCAGGGCTAAATATGGATTTGATGGTGATACTTGTGCGGTATTAACCTCTATTGATGAACAGTCTAAGGATATAGATCGGGGAGTGAGTAAATCACTAGAGGTAAAAGAAGTGGAAAAAGAAAAAAATGACATAGAAACTACTGGGGCAGGCGATCAGGGAATGATGTTTGGTTATGCCTGTAGAGAAACTCCCGAACTGATGCCCCTTCCTATAATATTGGCTCATAAATTAACCTATCGACTGGCAGAAGCAAGAAAAAAGAAGATAATTCCTTATCTTAGACCTGATGGGAAATCTCAGGTTACAGTTGAATATGAAAATGGAGAACCAATAAGAGTGGAAGCGATAGTAATTGCTGCCCAACATCACCAGGATATTCCCTATGAAACTATTCAAAAAGATATTAAAGAAAAAGTTATTAACTATGTTATACCTAAAAAATATCTTGACGAAAATACTAAATATTTTATTAATGCTACCGGAAGATTTGCCATAGGCGGCCCTCAAGCAGATACCGGTGTAACCGGCAGAAAAATCATTGTAGATACCTATGGAGGAGTGGGAAGTCATGGCGGAGGATGTTTCTCCGGAAAAGATCCCACTAAAGTCGACAGGTCAGGTAGTTATATGGCGAGGTATATCGCAAAAAATATTGTGGCTGCCGGATTGGCTGATAAATGTGAAATACAAATTGCCTATGCTATAGGAGTGGCTCATCCTGTCTCTATTATGATAGATACTTTTGGTACAGAAAAAATTACTCAATCGAAAATATTAGAATTAATCAAAAAGAATTTTGATTTACGTCCGGAAGCAATAATAAGACACTTGAAACTGAGAAGACCTATATATAGGAAGACTGCTGCATATGGTCATTTTGGAAGGGAAGATGAAGATTTTACCTGGGAAAAGACCGATAAAGCGGAGATACTAAAGAAAAGAGCTGGATTAGATTAACATAGTATATAG
>JADBKX010000098.1:0-1270 GCA_014894735.1 Candidatus Sediminicultor sextus
CCCCAAGCTGTCAAGCGTTTTTTTGAGATTGTCATTTAAAAATCAAAAGTGCACTGTTTTTTGATGATTTAAAATTCAAAAGTGCACTAACCTGAAATGGTAGAAAAGATGTAATATAGAACTAAAGCTTAAAGAGAAAACTAGTTCACCACTACATGAGAAAATACAGCTTCGGATTGTACCAGATAAATAATCCAGTGTATCTAAAGTATGATTCTGGCATAAAAAAGAACTTTTAAGTGTCCAAAAAGTAAAAAATTCTAACCTTAATTCAGTGCACTTTTGATTCTTAAATAGTGCACTTTTGAAATTTAACTAACAGCAATAATTAGTATATAGTAAATAGTGAATAGTGCTTAGTAAATAAAATACAGTAATAAGTAATGTATAATGAGTAATAAGTTGCAGGTTTCAGGTTTCGAGTTACAAGTTTATAGAAAGCTCAAAGCGCATAGGAGTTATATTATTATACGCCCTTTTGATGAACTGTAAACTGTAAACCGATAACTGAAAACTGTCAACTTGCATTTAATACTAACGGCTAATTAGTATTTTACTTTCATTAAAAATAGTCCTTTGGCGGGGACAGTTTTACCTGCCATTTTTCTATTTTTAGCTTCTAATATCTTCTTTACCTCTAAATAATTTATATTCCCCTTACCTACTTCCAAGAGAGTACCAACGATGATACGAACCATTTTATATAAAAAAGCATCGGCCTCAATATGAAAACAAAATATATTTCCTTTCCTGATTATATTTATATCTTTAATAATTCTTTCCCAGTTTCTAATCCTACTCCCCGAACAGGCAAAAGATGCAAAATCATGTTTTCCTTGTAAAAATATACTGGCTTTTTTCATCTCTTCTAAATTTATCTTCTTATAAACGCAATATACATAATTTCTTAAAAAAATAGATAGATAATTATTATTTAGATTAGAATTCAAAACATAATAATGATAAATTTTACTAACTGCACTATAACGGGCATGAAAATTATCATCTACTCCCTCTGCTTTTTTAATCCTGATATCTAAGGGTAACAATCGGTTTAGAATCAAAGGAAATTCCACCCAGGGAATAGAACTGTTAGTTTTAAAATTTGCTACTTGTCCTAAGGCATGCACTCCTGCGTCGGTTCTTCCAGAACCGTTGAGTATTATTTTTTCTTGGGTAATCTGAGATATTTTTTCTTCCAAAATTCCCTGTATACTTAAAAGACTTTTTTGTCTTTGCCAGCCATAATATTTAGTTCCTTCATATTCTA
>JADBKX010000098.1:1370-17601 GCA_014894735.1 Candidatus Sediminicultor sextus
GCTCTATGTTAAAGTACAAGATACTTACTCACAAAATACTAGATGCGTTTTTATTCTGAATTCTGTCTCTACGAATTCAAAACATTACACTCACTGTAATAGTGATAACAATAGTGAGAGCAAAGGTTAAAATATCAGTTTTTTTGATTTTTAGTTCTCTATAATGAGTCCTACCCTCTCCCCCTCTATAGCATTTAGCTTCCATAGCAATAGCTAGTTCATCAGCACGTCGAAATGCATTAACAAATAAGGGTATTAAAATAGGTATTAAATTCTTTGCTCGGTTAAAAATATTTCCACTTTCAAAGTCTGCACCTCGAGATATCTGAGCTTTCATTATTTTTTCTGTTTCTTCCAATAAAGTCGGAATAAATCTCAGTGCTATAGTCATCATCATAGCTATTTCGTGAGCGGGTATACCTATGAATTTAAAAACAGACAATAACCTTTCTATTCCATCAGTTAAAGATATAGGAGAGGTGGCCAAGGTAAGCAGGGAGGTAGTTAAAATTAGGATAAATAATCGAAAAGAAACAAGCAGTCCTTTTACTAATCCTTCCCGGGTTATTTTTAAAAAGCCTAACTGATAAATCACTTCTCCTTCAGTCATAAAAAGATGGATTATCAGAGTAAATATAATAATAAATAATAGGGGACGCAGACCCCTGAAAACAAATTTTGGGTGTACCTTAGAAATAATAATGCTAATTAATACAAAGCATCCTAAAATTAAATATCCTGAAAATTTTGTTATTAAAAACAAGCTTACAATTATAGCCAAACAACTCAATATTTTTATTCTGGGATCCAAATTATGAATTAAAGAATCCCTTGGGATATATTGACCAAAGCTAATATTCCTTAATATTCTCATCTTTCCCCATCTTTTTAATAATAATTTATAAATTACACTCTTTAAACATTTATCTCTTTATCGGTTTTTTCATTTTTTTTAACACTTCTCTTTCAGCATCATCTACGGTTAATACCCCGGTATATACATCTTTTCCTTTTGCTTTTAATTTATGCATACACTCGGTTACCTGTGGAAGTCCTAAACCCACTTTCACTAGATCGTTAGCATGCTTCTCAAAAATTTCTCGGGGAGTATCATCTATAATTATCTCTCCTCGATGCATTACTAAAAGACGCTTTACTGTCTCGGCAACCTTTTCCATATTGTGCGATACTAATACCACAGTTATTCCGAAGTTATAATGTATTTTTTCTATCTCAGATAATATATTATCTCTTCCCTGCGGATCAAGATTGGCAGTGGGTTCATCTAATATCAACATTTTTGGTCTTATGGAAAGTATGCTGGCTAAGGCGACTCGTCGCATCTCCCCTCCGCTTAGAGAAAAAGGAGAACGTTCTACATAGAGGTTATAATCAAGGTCGACCATTTTTAAGGCTTCTCTAACTCTTTTTTCAATTTTTCCTTCTGGTAAACCTAATTTTCTTGGGCCAAAGGCTACTTCTTGATAAATTGTTTCTTCAAATAATTGATTCTCGGGATACTGAAACACTAAACCTATTTTTTGTCTTACTAACCTAAGGTTTACTCCTTTTTTATTTAAATCCACTCCTTCAACGTAGATTTTACCAGAAGTTGGTGTAAGTAAACCATTAAAATGCTGAATTAAAGTCGTTTTTCCGCAACCAGTATGCCCGATTAGACCAACAAATTCACCTTTATCAATCTCTAAATTGATATTCTTTAATACTTCTGTTTCAAAGGGCATTCCCAAACTATAGGTAAAGCATATATTTTCTAAATGTATAAACATAAACTTTCCACCATATCCTCAACTTTCAATATATGGGGAGATATATCTATTCCTCTTTTGTTTAATCTTAGAGCGAGTTCAGTTATTTGAGGAACGTCTAATCTTAATTGTTTTAAAACCTCTATTTGAGTAAATACCTCCTCAGGTTTTCCTATGAGAGCAATTTTTCCTTTATCTAATGCGATTACCCGGTTAGACTCAGCTGCCTCCTCCATTAAGTGAGTAATATAAATGATAGTAATGTTCTCTTCTAGATTTAACTTCTTAACAATATCCATTACCTCTTTTCGACCCCGGGGATCGAGCATTGCTGTAGGTTCATCTAAAACCAAGTAGGAAGAGTGCAAAGCAATTGCCCCAGCAATTGCTACTCTTTGTTTTTGTCCTCCTGAAAGCAAATGCGGTTCGCTTTTTTTGTACTCTCTCATTTCTACAACTTCTAAAGCCCAATCAACCCGTTCTCTCATAAGTGTTGTCTTTATTCCAATATTTTCCAGGCCAAAAGCTATATCATCTTCCACCGTAGTTGCAATAATCTGATTGTCTGGATTTTGAAATACCATACCAACTTTTCGTCTTATTTCCCATGTTTTGCTCTTATCCTTGGTATTCATTTCATCTACCCAAATATCTCCGGCAGTAGGAAGCAACAAGCAATTCATGTGCTTAGCTAAAGTAGATTTTCCAGATCCATTAGAACCTATAATAGAAATAAAATCACCTTTTTTTATTTCTAAATTAATAGAATCCAAAGCTTTTAATTGATCTTTCATATGATAATTGTATATGTGACTTAAATTTTTTATTTTAATCAAAATGTTCACCACTTATAATTTCGTTTATAGTATATAGTATTTAGTATATAGTAAAGATATAGAATATAGAATTCAGAATAAATGTGTATCTTGTATCTCGTGAATCGTATCTCGTGTTTTAGTGTACAGCAGATAGGAAGTAAGGGCGTATTACATACGCCCATAAAAAAATCGGTAAAAACCATAGAAAGTATAAAAATTTGGTGTAGGAGCTTGATTTATCAAGCTAGTAAAGCTCGGGTCGAATAAATTCGACCCCTACATTAAAAACGATAGTTTATATAAATAGTTTTGAGCTTTGAATTATGGTTTTTCGCTTTAAGTTTTTAATTTAATTATAACAAGTATTTTATTAATCCAAACCTAGACGCTAAACGCTACCTGCTCTATGCTATAAACGATAATACAATATTATAAAAATCAAAAGGTTAAAAAGTTTAACTATTAAATAATCAGTTTTAATATAAAACTTTTTAACCTTTTTCATTTGTTCTTCAATTATTCTACAAATTCAATTACAGCTAAAGATGCCGCATCGCCTTTGCGAAATCCAGTTTTCACAATACGTGTGTAGCCACCATTTCTCTCTAAATACTTTGGGCTAATTTCTTCGAATAATACTTTAGAGGCTTTTTTATTTCTTATTACTTTTTGTACCTCTCTCTGGGCATGTAAATTATTATTTTTAGCTATGGTTACTAACTTTTCCACATGTTTTCGGACTTCTTTTGCTTTAGTGAATGTGGTCTCAATCTTTTTATGAGTTATGAGTGAAATAGATAAATTAGCTAACAAAGAACTTCTATGACTACTACTGAGACCTAATTTTCCTTTTAATTTCTTGTGTCTCATCCTAAAAATCCTCCTGGTGTATTTTTTCACCTAAGACAAATCCATACTTAGTTATTTTCTCTTTTATTTCATCTAAAGATTTCTTTCCTAAATTCTTTATCTTTATAACCTCCATCGGAGAGTAGTTAACTAAATCTCTCAATGTATTTATATTGGATTTTTTTAGGCAATTATACGAGCGAACTGAAAAATCTAGTTCTTCAATGCTTTTATTTAAGATTTTTTCTTTTTCGTTATTTTCTTTTTCTTCTCTTGAAATAAGTTCGCCCTCTAATTCGACATCTTCGGGAGAAAACTTAGTAAATATCTTTAAATATTTAATCAATATATTTGCTGATTTACTCAAAGCTTCATCGGGTAAAATGCTTTTATTAGTAAATATTTCCAAAGTTAATTTTTCGTAATTAGAAAATTGACTCAGACTGGCAGTTTCCACATCATAGCGGACCTTAGTAATAGGTGAAAAAAAAGAATCAATAAAGATGGTATCTACTGATTGATCCGATTTTTTATTTTTTTCAGCGAGGAAGTAACCCATTCCTTTTTCAACTACTATCTCCATATATAGTTTGGCATTGCCATTTAAAGTAGCTATCTTTAAATCAGGATTAAGTATTTCTACATTAATATTGGGGGTTATGTCTGCTGCAGTCACTGTTTTTTTGCCTTTTGCCTTTAATTTTAAAATCTGTGGTTCATCGGCAAATATTTTAACTACTAATTCTTTAATATTTAAAATTATTTCAATTACATCTTCTTTGACTCCTGTAATAGTATCAAACTCGTGGGTAAGTCCTTCAATTCTAATAGCAGTTGCAGCTGCTCCCCACATAGAAGATAATAATGTTCTTCTAAGAGAATTGCCTAAAGTAACACCATAACCTTTTTCTAATGGTTCTATGATAAACTTACCATAATTATCTGATAAATCTTCCACTTTAATTTTTATATTATTAATATCCATTACCTTCAATGCTCTCCTTCTTTAGGTATAGGAAACCCAAATATATTATCGAGAATAATATTCAACTACTAATTTTTCCTCTACCGGTAAATTTAATTCTTCTTTAGAAGGAAATTTTATTATCTTTCCTTTTAAGTTCTCAAAATCAAACTCTAACCAGGAGGGAATACTGACCTCTATCTTCCCTTCTTTAATTTCTTTAATATTTTCCATATTTCCGCTCTTTTCTTTGATCTCAATCACATCATTGATATCAACCTGATAAGAGGGTATATTCACTTTTTTCCCATTAACTAGTATATGTGAATGCAGGACCAATTGTCGAGCGTGGGCTCTTGATTTAGTAATACCAAATCGATAAACTATATTATCCAATCTCCTCTCTAGTAATTCCAAGAAATTTTCTCCAGTAACGCCTTTTTTCTTTTCAGCTTTTTTAAAAAGATTTTTAAATTGCTTTTCCAATAATCCATAATACTTTCTAAGTTTCTGTTTTTCTCTTAATCTTACGCCATAGGTAGATAATTTTCTTATCCTTGTATTTTTTGCATTTTTCCCGGGTAACGAAGCACCTTTTCCTATTGGACATTTAGCAGAATAACACCTATCTCCTTTTAAAAATAACTTCACTGTTTCTCTGCGGCACAATTTACATACCGCCCCTGTATATCTTGCCATATATAACAATAACCTCCCCACTTTTTAAAACTTTATAATAGAAAATTTTCATTTAAATTATTAACTGGTTTAATAATTAATTAATTAGCTATTTTAATACTAATAATTCATTTATTAATTAACCATTAATTAACTAACTAGTTAATTTATCTTGCATTTTATATTTGGAACTAACGACTATTCATTATTCACTAACAACTAATTTATATCCTTCTTTGTTTTGGGGGCCTGCAACCGTTATGTGGAATTGGGGTAACATCCTTAATCATATTAACTTTTAAACCTACTGCCTGTAAAGATCTAATTGCTGTTTCTCGCCCTGGACCAGGACCTTTTACTAATACGTCCACTTCTTTTAATCCTTGATCCATAGCTTTTTTAGCCACCGCTTCAGCGGTCATTTGAGCAGCAAAAGACGTACTTTTTTTACTTCCTTTATAACCCATACTCCCCGCACTAGACCAAGCAATTACATTGCCCTCTCCATCTGTAATGGTGACTATAGTATTGTTAAAAGTAGATTGGATATGAACTACTCCTAAAACTATATTTCTTTTTATTTTCTTTTTGGTTTTCTGTATTTTTTTCTTATTAGCCAATTAAATTCTCCTTTCAGTATCTTTAGATATTACATACTTTTCTTTTTTCTTGCTCCTACTGTTTTCCTGGGTCCTTTTCTGGTTCTCGCATTAGTTTTAGTTCTTTGACCCCTCACCGTCAATCCCTTTCGATGTCTTAGACCTCTATATGAACCTATATCCATAAGCCTTTTTATAGAGGTGGTAATTTCACTTCTACATTCTCCTTCTACTTTATAATTTTTATCAATAATTCCCTTTATCTTATTTATCTCTTCTTCGGTTAGATCTTTTGCCCTGGTATCCAAATTAACTTTTGATTCCTTTAATATGGAACGAGCGCTGGTAATACCAATTCCATAGATATAAGTTAAAGCATATTCTATTCTCTTATTTCTGGGTAAATCTACTCCGGCTATTCTGGCCATATCTTAATATATCCTCCTTTAAAATTATTTCCCCTGTCTCTGTTTGTGCTTTGGATTATTACAAATTACTCTTATTTTACCTTTTCTTTTTATTATTTTGCATTTTGCACACATTTTTTTGACTGATGACCTTACTTTCATTTATTTCCTTCCTCCATGAAATAGTATATCGTATTTCGTATATAGTATATCGTAAAAAAAACTCCTATATAATTCCTAATAATAACGTTTTCTGAGGACGATTCTCCTATATTGCATATCATAAAATCATATAACAAAAATGCTCTGCCTGATACGATATACGAAATACGATATACAATATACTAAATTATAATCTATATACAATTCTACCTTGGGTCAAATCATAAGGTGACATTTCAACTTTCACTCTGTCTCCAGGTAATATTCTAATAAAATGCATCCTGATTTTACCTGAAATGTGGGCTAATATTTCGTAACCATTTTCCAGTTCAACCCGAAAAGTAGCATTTGGCAAGGATTTAATTACTTTGCCTTGCATTTCTATGCACTTTTCTTTTGCCATCAATTATTCCTCCGCTTAAATTCTTTTTATTCAAACCATTTGTAAACTGCTAATTATTTAAAGATTAGTTAATATTTCGTTGCCATCTGCAGTTATAGCTATAGAATGTTCAAAATGTGCTGATCGGCTTCCGTCTTCTGTCACAACTGTCCATCCATTATTACAAAGTTTTGTTTTATAACCGCCCATATTTACCATAGGTTCAAGTGCTAACACCATCCCCTCTTCCAACCTTAAACCAGTATGAGAAACACCATAATTAGGTATTTGTGGTTCTTCGTGCAAATAACAACCCACTCCGTGGCCTACATATTCTCTTACTACAGAAAAATGTGATTTTTCCACTGTTTCCTGGATGACAAAAGAAATATCACCTAATCTGTTACCTATAATGGCTTTTTCTATACCTTTAAACAAAGATTTTTTGGTTACTTCTAAAAGTTTTTGTTCTTTTGGCCCTATTCTTCCTACGGGAACTGTAATCGCAGTATCTCCATAGTAACCTTCTAAATTTGTTCCAATATCTATACTTACAATATCCCCTTCTCTTAATCTTCTCTTTCCAGGAATACCGTGAACCACTTCTTCATTTATAGAAACACATATAGAATGCTGGAATTCATTTTTTTCTATTCTATAACCTTTAAATGCAGGTTTTGCTCCATGTTTTATTATATACTCCTCAGCAATCCTATCCAACTCTAAAGTAGTAATTCCCTCTTTTATATTTTCTAATATTTTATTTAAGGCACTTGCTGCTAATTTACAACTCTTTCTTATGCATTTAATTTCTTCGCGAGACTTTAAAATTACCATTAATCTATTTGTGCATTCCTCGTAAAACTTTCTTGATCGCTAAAAAAGCATTCTCACTTAAATTAGCATCTATCACTTTTAGTAATTTTTTTTCTTTATAATAATTTTTTAAAGGTATCGTTTGTTTAGCAAATACTTCCAGTCTATTCTTTATGGTCTCTTCTTTATCATCCTCTCGTTGATACAACTCTCCACTGCAAATATCACAGGTACTATCTTTTTTAGAAGGATTAAATAACAAATTATAATTAATGCTACATTTTTTACACACTCTACGGTTAGATAACCTTTGTATTATTTCAGAAAAAGGAATCTCAAAGTAAAATACATAATCAACATATTCGTTGAGCTCTTTATTTAATTTCTCTAGTGAATTCGCCTGTTCAATATTTCGGGGAAAGCCATCAAAGATATAACCATTTTTACAATCTTCCTGCTTTATTCTTTCTTTTATTATTTCCAGAATAATATGGTCAGGCACTAAACCTCCTTTTCTCATAATATTCTCCGCTTCTATGCCCAGCTTATTCTTTTTATCTACTGCTTCTCTTAAGATTACTCCTGTTGAAATTACCGGAATATTGAATTCTGCCTGCAACCTTTTTGCTACTGTTCCTTTTCCTCCACCTGGAGGACCTAACAAGATTAACCTCATAATTTTCCCTTTCTTTTTAAATTAGAAATATTTCCTTAATTCACCGTTAGTTTCAAGGCAACCAGCAATAAATCATATTAGTTTATAAAAACTATTTCTTAATAAATCCTTCATAATGCCTCATTAACAGGTGTGATTCTATTTGTTGAACAGTTTCTAAAGCCACTCCTACCATAATTAACAAAGATGTTCCCCCGAAATAGAAAGTAGTAATTCCTGTAATTTTTATTAAAATATTAGGTAGGATAGCTATTATGGCCAAAAACAATGCACCACTTAGGGTAATTCGAGTCATTATATGATCAATGTAGATAGTAGTATTTTTCCCTGGTCTTATTCCGGGGATAAAACCTCCATATTTTTTCATATTGTCCGCCATATTGGCAGGATTGAAGGTAATTGCTGTATAAAAGAAAGTAAACACTATAATTAATATAGCATACAAAATTAGATATATTGGCTGCCCCGGTGAAAGAGCATTAGACATACTTTTCATAAAAGGTATATTTTGAAAAAATTGTGCAAGAGTAGCTGGAAAAAGTAATATTGCGGAGGCAAATATTATCGGTATAACTCCAGCTTGATTTACACGTAAGGGAATATGTGTCCCTTGTCCACCATACATTCTACGTCCTATTACTCTTTTTGCATATTGAACCGGTATTCTTCTCTGACCTTTTTGAATAGCAATAACTCCTCCAATAACAACTATAGAAACACCAATTAAAATTATTATCGGTAAAATTCCAATTTCTCCAACTAGGAAAAGTTTGGCGGTTTGCACAAGATCGGAAGGAATTCTGGCAATAATTCCAGCAAAAATAATTATAGAAATACCATTACCAATACCAAAATCAGTAATCTGTTCACCTAACCACATTAAAAAACAAGTTCCGGCTGTAAGGGTAATTAACAATAAGAATCTAAAACCAAATCCTGAAATCATCAACACACCCATATTTTGCAGCCAAACACTTATTCCAAAAGCCTGGACAATGGCTAAAAATATTGTTGCATAACGAGTGATTTTAGTTATTCTATCCCTGCCTTCTTCCCCTTCCTTAGTCCATTGTTCTAAAATAGGAACTACAGATTGCAAAAGACTCATAATAATAGATGCATTAATATAGGGCATTATTCCTAAAGCAAAAACTGAAAAACGACTTAATGCCCCTCCGGCGAATAGGTCAAAAAAACCTAATATTCCACCTTGGGCAAATAGATTAGCCATTGCTTCTTTATCTATGCCTGGTAAAGGTAGGTGACTCCCCAGTCTAACCACAACTAACATTCCCAAGGTAAAAATTAATCTTCTCTTTAAATCTGGTATTTTAAATAAATTACGTAAAGTGTCTAACAATTATACCACCTCTATCTTCCCACCAACTGATTCAATCTCGTTTATCGCTTTCTGGCTAAATTTATTTGCTTTAATAGTTAATTTCTTGTTTAAACTACCTTTTGCTAATATTTTTACTCCATACTTTACTTTTTTTATAATTCCCTTATCAATTAATTCTTTCTGGGTAACTACATCGCCATCTTCAAATATATTTAACCGGCTGATATTTATGATATTATAATTTTTTTTAAATATACTGGTAAAGCCCCTTTTGGGAACTCTTCTATAGAGAGGCATCTGGCCACCTTCGAAACCCGGTCTAACTCCACCACCCGAACGAGAATTTTGCCCCTTTGACCCTCGGCCGGAAGTAAAACCATGACCTGAGCTACAACCTCTCCCTAATCTTTTTCGTTTTTTAACTGATTTAGGAGCCGGGCATAAATTATATAATTTCATTACTTATTACCTCCCCTGGTTGTAATCGTTGGCTATACATCTCCAACACGCTTTTTCCTCTTAATTTTGCTACATTTTTTGCGTCCTTTAAACTTACAAGAGCATCCATAGTAGCTTTGGCAATATTCAAATTATTATCACTTCCTAAGGACTTAGTTAAAATATTTTGATATCCTGCTGCTTCTAATATCGCTCGAACAGCACCACCAGCAATAACTCCGGTTCCAAGAGAGGCTGGTTTCATAAAAACCTTAGCAGCTCCATATTTTCCTATAATTGTATAAGGGATAGTTCCTTTTTTTATTCTTACTTTTATCAAACTCTTCTTTGCCTTTACCACCCCTTTTTTAATTGCCTCAGAAACGTCTTTGGCTTTTCCATAGCCTATACCTACTATCCCTTCACCATTCCCCACTACTACCATAGCAGAAAAGCCAAATCTCCTTCCACCTTTTACCACTTTACTTACTCTATTTACAAAAACAACTGTCTCGTTTAACTCTAAACCTTCAGGGTCTATTTTTAGCACTTATCCACCTCCTCTCCCATTTTTTCTTAATATAACTTTTGGTTCTTAGTTTTTTTACTAAATTTATCTTACTTCTTGATTTATATTAAAAAACTATTTTTCCTTTTCTAGTATTCTCTGCTACAGCCTTTACTCTGCCGTGATAGAGATAACCTCCTCGATCGAATACTACTTTTTTTATTCCCTTTTCCTCTAACTTTTTGGCTAACAAGCTGCCAAGCATTTCAGCAGCCTTTATGTTCCCCTGATATTTTTCTTTTCTCCTGATTTCGGGGTTGAGTGTAGATAGAGAAACTAAAGTTATTCCTTTCCTATCATCAATTACCTGCGCATATATATGCTTTAAGCTCCTAAAAATACATAATCGCGGCCTTTCACTACTACCGGATATATCTTTACGTACTCTTTTATGTCTTTTTATCCTTGCTAATCTTTTACTTATTTTAGCCAATGTTAGCACTCCCTTCCTATAAAATAGTTGTTAGTGAATAGTGAATAGTCGTTAGCTTTACAAAATGAAACTTACTCAATTAGAGCTCTTAAACAAAACTATTTTATCCACACTAATTTTAACCCTCCCCGATAAGCGGGTATCAAAGCAGGGTTTACGAAAAAACATTTTTCCTGTATAATTCAAATATCCAAAGTGTTATCTTGATTGATTATTTTGCGCCAGTTTTACCTATTTTTCTTCTCACTACTTCATCAATATATCTTATTCCTTTTCCTTTGTAGGGTTCTGGTTTCCGTAATAATCTTATTTTAGCTGCAGTTTCACCTACTAGCTGTTTATCAATGCCTTTTATCTTAATTATCTTCTGTTTTTCTACTTCAAATTCAATTCCTTTTGGCGGGTCAACATTTATGGGGTGAGAATAACCTATCTGAATAACCATTTTCCCACCTTCAAGAGCAGCTCGATAACCTACTCCCTGTATTTCCAAGGTTTTTTCAAAACCTGAAAAAACACCTTCAACCAAATTATTTATCAAACTTCTACTCAATCCATGTAAAGATCTGTGAAATCTACCATCGGAAGGCCTGGAAACATAAATCTTGCCCTCTTCTACCTTTACCTGAATATCTGGATGAATGTTTATCTCTAAGGCACCTCTTTCTCCGGATACCTTTATCTTATTATTATTTAATTCAACTTTAACCCCTTTAGGAATAGTTATCGGCATCTTCCCTATCCTTGACATATAAAACCTCCCATTTTCGTATTGCGTATCGCGTATATCGTATTTCGTATATCGTATCTCGTATTGCGGCTCTGCCCTATTCCCTCTCTAAATATCATTAAGTGGAGCGTAACAAGCCTGCCCCTGAGAAAACAGAAGAAGCAATCTTCTGGATTCTGACTCCTGAACTTTTTCTTTACTATATACGGTATACTAATATGCCAGGTTTAATTCACAAAGTACGAAATACAAAGTTAATCTTTTTATCTTCTAAATCCTTACTCTTAAACTTCTGGATTCTAAATTTCTTGCTATATACTATATACTAATTTATTTACCAAATATAACAAATTACTTCTCCACCAAGATGACGCTGTAGAGCCTCTTTACCAGTCATTATACCCTTAGAGGTAGAAATTATAGCGATCCCGAGGCCACCCAATACTTGTGGTACCTCATCTTTTTTTGCATAGACTCTCAATCCAGGTTTGCTAATTCTTTTAAGATTATTGATGGTCTTTTCTTTATTAATATATTTTAAATAGATAGTCAATTGACCTTGTTTATTATCCTCTCTATATTTATAGTCTCTAATAAAACCTTCGTCTTTTAATATACGAGTAACTTCTAATTTTAACTTTGATGATGGTACAATTAAAGAATCATGCCGCACCTTGTTGGCATTTCTAATTCTAGTTAGCATATCAGCAACAGGATCCGTTACAACACTCATATATAATATCCTCCTCTCTTTTGAATCCAACTCATTATAATAGACTCCGTTAAATTTATCTTTTACCAGCTTGATTTAGTTATTCCTGGCAATTCTCCTCTGTGGGCCATTTGTCTAAAACATATTCTGCATATACCAAATTTTCGCATATAGCCTCGAGGTCTTCCGCAAATATTACAACGAAAATATTTCCTTACTTTATATCTGGGTTCTTTTTTAGCTTTTACTACTAGGGATGTTTTGGCCACACTATTTCCTCCTTTTTAGTACATAATATGACTTACTTATTTCTCATAACTCGTATCTCAAATTATAGCGAGTACTCCTGTTTTTATACGGTTACTTATATTATTTATTCTGTAAAGTGCGTATGTAATACACTTCTATTTTTTTCTCTCTTTTTATTTTCTTTACTATATACTACATACGATATACGAAATACGAGATACGCGATACGAAATATACACTATTTTCTAAAAGGAACACCCATTAATTCTAAAAGGGCTTTCCCTTCTTCATCATTTAAGGCACTTGTTACAATAGTAATATTCATTCCTAAAGTATTGGTTACCTGATCAAAATCTATCTCGGGAAAAATTAACTGTTCTTTTACACCTACAGTATAATTCCCTCTTCCATCAAAAGAATCAGAAGGAATACCTCTAAAATCTCGAATTCTGGCGATAGCTATATTAATAAATTTATCTAAGAATTCATACATTCTATCACTCCGTAAGGTAACTTTGCAACCTACTGGCATATCCTTTCTAACTCCAAAGTTAGATATAGATTTTTTTGCCCGAGTAATGATAGGCCTTTGTCCGCTAATAACAGCTAATTCCTTTACTGCTTCATCCATAATTTTTGAATCTTTTGTAGCTCTTCCTAACCCAATATTAATTATTGTTTTCTGCAATCTGGGAACAGCCATCACGCTTTTGTATTTAAATTTTTTCATCATCTCTGGTACAACTTGTTTCAAATATTTATCTTTCAGTCGGGGCATAGTCCAACCTCCTAAACCTTATCTATTATTTCTCCGCATTTTTTACACACTCTTACTCTTTTACCCTCTTTAATTCTCTCTCTTCTAATGGCAGTAGGTGTATTACATTTGTTGCAAACTAATCTGATGTTAGAAGTATGCAATGCGCCTTCCTGCGTAACTATTCCGCCTTGAGGAACCTTTTGGGTGGGTTTAGAGTGTTTCTTTAAAAAATTAACACCTTCAACTATTACTTCCATCTTCTTGGGAAAAATACGAACAATTTTTCCTTTCTTTCCTTTATCTTCTCCGATGATAATTAATACTTTATCACCTTTTCTAAAACTAACTTTATTGTTAACCAAATCGCTATCCCTCCCTTTTTATACTACCTCAGGCGCTAGTGAAATTATCTTCATAAAATTTTTATTTCTTAATTCTCGAGCAACTGGTCCAAATATTCTGGTCCCAACCGGTTCATTTTGCGCACTAATAATAACTGCTGCATTATCGTCAAACCTAATATAAGAACCATCTGATCGACCAAGTTCTTTCCTGGTTCTCACAACAACCGCCTTAATAACTTCACCTTTTTTGCAGGTTCCTCCCACTGCTGCTACTTTAACTGAAGCAACAATAATGTCTCCTATTCTAGCATATCTCCTGCGGGAACCGCCTAAAACTTTTATACATTGTATTTCTTTAGCACCCGAATTATCCGCAACGAATAAACGTGTTTGCATCTGTATCATCTTAACTACCTTCTCTCCTTAATTATAATTAGTGCACAGTCGTTAGTAGAACATCCAATTCTCTTGTTTATTGTTTAGTTAGTATTACTTAAAACAATTAACTTAAAGAATTATATGATCTATCTTATTTCGTTCTTTCTAATATTTCCGTAACTCTCCATCTTTTTCTTTTGCTTAAAGGTCGAGTTTCAGCAATTTTTACTTTATCGCCGATACTACAGATATTTTTTTCATCATGTGCCATAAATTTAGTTGATTTTTTTATCCTTTTTTTGTAAAGAGGATGTGATACCAGGTATTCAACTTTTACAACTATACTCTTTTCCATACTATCACTTACAACCTTTCCAATTTTTGTTTTAATTTTTTTTCCGGACAGCATTTAACCCTCCTTTTATTTCAATTTACTTTGTTTTTTTCCAATTCAATTTCTCTTAAAATTGTTTTTGCTCTAGCAATATTATGCCTTACTTCTTTTATCCTCATAGAATTACCTAATTGTCCTGTAACAACTTGAAATCTCAAGCTAAATAATTCATCTTTAAAATCAGTCAGTTTCTTTTGTAATTCTTCTAATGATAAATCTCTTAATTCGCTTGCTTTCATTTATCTCACCCCCTGTTCGTTTCTGGAAAGAAAACGAGTTTTTATGGGTAATTTATGGGCGGCTAACCGCATCGCTTCTTTAGCTAAACTTAGTTCAACTCCGCCTAATTCAAATAATACCTTTCCAGGTTTTACTACTGCCACCCAATGGTCGGGTGCTCCTTTTCCTTTACCCATCCTGGTTTCTGCTGGTTTTTTAGTCACTGATTTATCAGGAAACATTCTTACCCAAACTTTTCCACCTCTTTTTATTGCATGAGTGATAGCAACCCGTGCCGATTCTATCTGAGCACTGGTTATCCAATGAGGCTCCAATGCCTGCAAGCCAAAATCTCCAAAAGCAATAAAATCTCCTTTATGGGCACACCCTTTCATGGTTCCCCTATGTGTTTTTCGGTATTTTGTTCTAGCTGGTTGTAACATCTTTCCGTGCTCCTTCTCTACTTAATTCTTCTACTTTCCCGCCAGTTAAAACCTTGTTTACTTCTTTCTGTTTAGATACCTCTTTGTTTTTTGCTGGAAGTACTTCTCCTCTGAAAATCCACACCTTAACACCAATTTTACCATAAGTCGTATTAGCTTCGGCAAAACCATAATCTATGTCCGCTCGCAAAGTATGGAGAGGTAACCTACCTTCTAAATGCCATTCTGTTCGTGCTATTTCAGCCCCGCCTATTCTACCCGAACAAGATACTTTCATGCCTTCAGCGCCCATTTTCATAGATCGGCTGGTTGCCTGCCTCATTGATCTTTTAGTAGAGCCTCTTCTTTCCAGTTGTTCAGCAATACTCTCAGCAACTAACTGAGCGTCTAATTCAGGTTTTTTTACTTCAATAATTTTTATCTGTAAATCATTTTTTACAAATTTAGACAATTCCTCTTTTAATTTAGCAACTTCCGCCCCTTTTCGGCCTATTACAATACCTGGCCTTGCGCAATTTATAGTTAATCTCACTCGATCAGCAATACGTTCAACTTCGACACAAGAAATTCCCGCATGTTTTAAACGATTTTTAATATATTTTTTTATTTTGTAATCTTGATATATATTTTCTGCATAACCCTTTTTTGCAAACCACTTATCATCCCAATCTTTTATAATTCCAATTCTTAATCCTTTTGGATGTACTTTCTGACCCAATTACTTCCCCTCCCCTTTATGATCAACTATAATGGTAATATGACTAGTTCTTTTTCTTATTTTGCTTGCTCTACCCATAGCCCGAGGTCTAAATCTTTTTGTTATAGGTCCTTCATCAGCATAGGCTTCGGATATATATAAATCTTCTACGTTTATATCATTATTATTTTGTGCATTATAAATCGCAGAGTTTAAAACATTGTATACCATTTTAGCTGAACGGTTAGGAAGAAACTTCATGGTTAAGAGAGCTTCACCCGCATTCTTGCCCCGAATAATATCTAAAACCTGTCTTCCCTTGCGAGCAGATATAGGTAAATATTTACCTACTGCCTTTATACTCATTGTTTTCCTCCTAATTTAGTTTATTTGCTTTTCTGCAA
>JADBKX010000098.1:17701-20930 GCA_014894735.1 Candidatus Sediminicultor sextus
AAAGATCTAGACATCTAAAACAACTGCCTCCCTTATTTACTATTTTTTCGTCCTTCTTTTTACAATATATTTATCTGAAGGTTTATTCTTTTTTCTGGTCTTATACCCCTTTGCCAGCATACCGGTTGGAGAGCAAGGGTGTCTGCCTCCAGAACTCTTTCCTTCTCCTCCGCCCATGGGATGATCAATAGGATTCATGGCTACCCCTCTAACCGTTGGTCTTATCCCTAACCATCTACTTTTGCCTGCTTTACCATGCGATAAATTTCCATGAATAAGGTTACCAATTTGCCCGATACTGGCTTTACACTCTAAATGTACTAACCTTACTTCCCCGGAAGGTAATCTAACATGAGCATATTTTCCTTCTTTGGCCATAAGTTGAGCTACTGCTCCGGCTGAACGAACTAATTTGCCGCCTTGTCCTGATCTTAATTCAATATTATGAATTAATGTACCAGTAGGGATATCTTTTAATGATTTTGAATTTCCTACCTTAATATCTGCATCTCTTCCGGATATAATTACATCTCCCACTTTTAAATTTGTCGGACATAGGATGTATCTCTTTTCTCCATCATAGTATTTAAGTAAAGCAATTCGTGCTGAACGATTAGGATCATATTCAATGCTAGAAACCTTTGCCGGAATTCCTTCTTTTTGACTCCTAAAATCTATTATTCTATACTTTCTCTTACTTCCACCGCCTTGATGCCTAACTGTTAGTCTGCCTTGATTATTTCTTCCGCCTCTTTTTTTAAGTCCTACGGTTAGAGATTTTTCTGGCTTATCAGTAGTTATTTCATCAAAGGTTGAAATGGTCATAAATCTTCTCCCAGGAGAAGTAGGTTTGAATTTTTTTATCTCCGCCATTTAATCTACACCATCCTTAAATATCTTTTTAAGCACTAGATATTTTCTAATTCTTTAATTTTTTCACCCTTTTTTAGGGTAACTATCGCTTTCTTCCAATGCGATGTCTTTCCAGAGTATTTTCCTAAACTCTTCTTTTTACCGAGCATCTTCATAATATTTACTTTTGCAACTTTCGTTTTAAATTTCTCTTCAATAGATTTTCCAATTTCGGTAGAATTGACTTGCCAATCTACCTTAAATACATATTTATTTTCTTTTTTTAATCTTACGGTTTTCTCTGTAATTATTGGTTCTAATATAATATCTCTATCTGAAGGCATTATATTAACACCTCCTCAATTCGCTTCAAAGCTTTTTTGGTAATTATTATCTTTTCATGGTTTATAAGATCATAGGTATTTATTTTAGAAACGGGCAAAACCTGTGCCCCTTTAATATTTCTTGCTGCTTGTACTATACCGTTATCTTCTTCTTCAATTATTATTAATGGTTTTTTAAATGCTTGCAAATTTATTAAAATTTCCACCATCTTACTAGTCTTATTTTCTTCTAATGATAAATTATCTACAATGATAATTTCTTTTTTCTCTAACTTATCTGATAGTACCGATTTTAAGGCGGCAACTTTCATTTTTTTAGGCAAAGAAAAGGAATAGTCTCTCGGGGTGGGTCCAAATACAATTCCGCCTCCTACCCAAATAGGTGAACTATTAGTTCCTGCTCTAGCCCTTCCAGTTCCCTTTTGTTTCCAGGGTTTAGCTCCTCCACCTCTTACTTCGCTTCTATTTTTTGTAGAAGCAGTCCCTCTTCTTCTGTTTGCCAAATAACGCTTAACCGCTTGATGAACAAGATATTTATTTACTTTAGTATTAAAAATATTATCTTTTAGGGAAACTTCTCCAACATTTTCTCCTTTAATATTATGAACTGATAAAGCAATCATAAACAATCCTCCTTCCCTGGTAAAAATATACTTAAATTACCCATTTATATTAATGACAAGCAATGCTCCTTTTGCACCGGGAACTGAACCTCTAACTAAAATTAAATTTCTTTCGAGGTTAATTTTTATTACCTCTATATTTTTCACCGTAACTCTATCTGTTCCCATATGTCCTGGCAATTTTTTTCCTTTAAATACTCGAGCCGCATCTGTAGCACCCATTGAGCCAACTGATCTAAAATACTCCTTCTGGCCATGGGTCTTAGGCCCACCTGAAAAATTATGTCTTTTAATTGCACCAGCAAAACCTTTTCCCTTAGATATTCCTACAATATCTACCTTGTCACCTTCTTTAAAAATATCTACCTTTACTTCTGCACCAGATGAATATTTATTGGAATCGTTAACCTTAAATTCCCTAATATGCTTTATGGGTTTTACTTTATATTTATTAAGATGGCTAGCTATGGGTTTGGAAACTTTTTTCTCTTTTACTTCCTTAAAACCCAATTGAACTGCATTATAACCATCCTTTTCTATAGTTTTCTTCTGTATTACCTGACAGGGGCCGGCTAAAATTACAGTTACCGGAATAGATTCTCCATTTTTAGCAAATATCCTTGTCATTCCTAATTTCTCTCCCAATATTCCTGCTACCATTTTTTACATTCACCTCCGAGTCTAATATTTCGTATTTCGTATTGCTTATTGCTTCGAAATCTCTTAATCCCTTATCTTTTTATTTTTTTATAGCAGGTCGCACTCAAACAATGCTGAGCTCCGCCCTGTCATTATTCGAACTCGATTCATCGAGCCCCTATATTTAACTCCAAAGACAGACGAAACAACCATTCCTACAAACGACTATTCACTAACGATTATTTTAACTTCCTCTGATACAATTTAACTAAATAAACAGCCCCTACTAATCAATTTGTAAAATATACGAGAAAATTATCTAGTTTGTTTACCAACCTTTTATTCCAGAGTTTTCAGCTCAATATCTACGCCTGATGGTAAATCAAGATGCATTAATGCTTCTATAGTCTTGGTGGAGGGCTCTAAAATATCAATCAATCTCTTGTGAGTTCTCATTTCAAACTCTTCCCTTGACTTTTTATCCACATGCGGCGAACGTAAGACACAATATTTATTTATTTCTGTTGGTAAAGGTATAGGACCAGAAAATCTCCCGCCAATTCTTTTTACAGTATCTATTATCATTAAGGTAGAATTATCTAATATTCTGTGATCATATGCTTGTAAGCGAATTCTTATTTTTTGCATTAACTTTTTATTTTACCTCCCTATTATTCTCGTATATCGTCGTTCGTATCTCGTATCTCGTTGAATCCTTTTATTTCTTATCCTATTTTTCTTTTTTTTTCATTATTTTATTCCCGTAAGGGG
>JADBKX010000064.1:0-2277 GCA_014894735.1 Candidatus Sediminicultor sextus
AATTTTTTAAAGAAGGGGGGGCGATATGTGGGCATATATCGCTAAATAAAGGGATGAACTACTTAGGAAATCATTTATTGGTAGAGCTGTATAATTGTAATACAAAGGTAATAAACAATGTGTCAAAAATGGAGGAGCTATTATTAGAGTCAGTAAGAATTTCAGGAGCAACTGCTCTAAATTCGACCTTCCATAAATTCTCTCCTCATGGAGTAAGTGGGGTGGTGGTAATTTCCGAATCCCATTTTTCCATCCACACCTGGCCTGAATATGGCTATTGTGCTTTAGATATTTTTACCTGCGGAACTGAAATAAAAAGTGAAAAAGCATTGGATTTTCTTAAAAAAGAATTAGGAGCGGGTTCAATTTCGGTTACAGAAGTAAAAAGAGGTATTTTGGATTTTCCAGTAAAACTTTTACATAAACCAGAGGTGTGTAAAAAATGAAAAATTTAAAGAAAGAATTTGATGCTAATAAAGCCTGGGGTTTGTCAACTAGCATAGATCTTTATAATTGTGATCCTCAAATCATAAGAGATGCAGAAGCAATAAAAAGATATGTTAAAGAACTTTGTGAATTAATTGAAATGAAACAATTTGGGGATACTCAAGTTGTTCATTTTGGTGAAGAAGAGAGAGTTGCTGGGTTTTCTATGGTGCAGTTGATTGAAACTTCTTTAATTTCAGGACATTTTGCAGATAGTACTAATAACGCTTACCTAGATATATTTAGTTGTAAATATTATGATCCTTCGGTAGCAGTAGAATTTACCAAGAATTTTTTTAAGTCAAAAGAAGTTAAAATGCATTATATTTTAAGGGGCTAAAATATTTGAATCATAAAGACATTTGGATAGAAGAAAAGTATGAAATAGAAAAAGGCAGAACTTTAAAGATAAAGATTACAAAATCTCTCGAAAAGATAAAATCAGAATTTCAAGAGATTGAAGTAGTAGAAAGTGAGTCCTTTGGTAAAATTATGCTTATTGATGGAGTAATTATGCTTACTGAGGCAGATGAATTCTGTTACCATGAAATGATTGCCCATGTCCCTTTATGTGTGCATAAAAAAGCTCAAAAAGTTCTGGTAATTGGAGGAGGAGATGGAGGAACAGTAAGAGAAATATTAAAACACGATAATGTTAAAGAAGTAGATGTCTGTGAGATTGATAGAAAAGTAATAGAGATATCTAAAAGACATTTTCCTTATTTGGCTAATAGTTTCGATGACCCTAAAGTAAAAATATATTGTGAGGATGGAAATGAATTCGTAAAAACTCATAAGAATGAATATGATATAATTATCGTCGATTCTTCTGACCCCATAGGATCTGCTGAAGTTTTATTTAGAAGAGAATTTTTTGAAGCAATGTTCCAGGCTTTAAAAGATGATGGAATTGTAGTTACCCAGGCAGAATCGTTCTTCTATCATTCAGAAATAATTAAATCACTATTCTCTTTTATAAGAGATATTTATCCCATTTCGGAATATTATTACACCTTAGTGCCCACTTATCCCAGTGGGGTGATTGGGTTTACTTTCTGTTCCAAGAAATATCACCCCATAAACAACTTTAACGAAACAGAAGCTTTGAAACTGAACGATTTGAAATATTATGATAAAGGTATCCATAAATCAGCCTTTAACCTTCCCTTCTTCGCCCAAGGTTATAAATATTAAACCCGTAAATTACTTTTTAATGTAAAGAATATTGCTTGTATTTTACAGGAAAAAGGGATATTAAATGAAAGATCAACCGGTTGGTTTTTTAGATTCGGGGTTAGGTGGTTTGTCGGTAGTAAAAGAAGTTAAAAAAATGCTTCCCCGAGAAAATATTGAATATTTTGCTGATAATCAGCGTCAACCTTATGGCGAGAAAAACCAATCAGAATTAATTAAATTTACTTTCCAGATAATTAGCTTCCTTTTAAAGAAAAAAATTAAAATTTGTGTTATAGCGTGCAATACAGCTACCGCCGCCAGCCTTAAAAAAGCAAGAGAATATTTTTCTATTCCCATCATCGGAGTTATCCAGCCAGCAGTACAGGATGCCGTAAAGAAGACTTTAAACAAGAAGATTGGAATTATTGCCACCGAATTTACCACCAAAAATGGAGCTTATCCTAAAGAGATTAAAAAAGTTACTCCTGAAATAAAAGTTTTTTCTAATTTTTGCCCTAAATTTGTCTCTATAGTTGAGGCCGGTAAATTTACTGCACCTGAAACCTACGAAGTTGCCCGAGAATATTTAAAACCTTTAAAAGATGCGCAAATTGA
>JADBKX010000064.1:2377-9174 GCA_014894735.1 Candidatus Sediminicultor sextus
AAACCTACGAAGTTGCCCGAGAATATTTAAAACCTTTAAAAGATGCGCAAATTGACACTTTGATATTAGGCTGCACACACTATTCCTTTTTAAAAAGGGTAATATCAGATATTATGGGTTCAGGAGTAATATTAATTGATCCATCTGTCAGCACCTCATTAACTTTAAAAGAAGTTCTAATTCAAAAGGGAATTTCAAAAGAAGAAGGGAAAAGTAAAGAAAATTACTACACTACCAGTTTAACAGAGAAAGTAAAAAAAACTGCTAAAATCATTCTCAATAGTGATAATTTTGAAATCCAAAAAGTAAAGTTAGAAGAATTAGGACATAATATTTAATTAGCATTATGTGATTACAACCCAAAAATTAAAAGAAATGATAATGTAGAGGCACGATGTATCGTGCCCACAGGATACTGAATTCTGACTCCCGAACTTATATGAGGGCTGTGCAATTTTGGTTATTCTATATTCTATTCGTTATACGCTAAAAAACGAGATACGATTCACGAGATACGAGATGCGAATTAATAGTATGTAATTATTGTAAAAATGTGTTAAAATTATTAAAACTTTGTTTTGAGAAGGAGGTAAGAAAAAATGAAAGCTGAAAAAATCTGGATGGATGGGAAAATGGTCGATTGGGATGAGGCAAAAGTTCATGTATGCACTCATGCACTGCATTATGGGAGTGGAGTATTTGAAGGTATAAGGGCTTACGAAACCGAGAGTGGGACCGCAGTTTTTAGGTTAAAAGAACATATTGAACGCTTATTTAATTCTGCAAAAATATTTAAAATGGATATTCCTTATACAAAAGAAGATATTAGGGAAGCTATTAAAAATACTATAAAGGCGAATAAGCTTAAGAGTGGTTATATCCGTCCTTTAATCTATCGTGGTTTTGAACAATTAGGATTAAATCCCTTCACATGTCCAGTTAATTGTACTATTGCTGTTTGGGAATGGGGTGCTTATTTAGGTGAGGAAGCATTAGTGAAAGGGATTAAAACTAAGATTTCGAGTTATGCCCGAAGTTATATAAATTCCACCTCTCAAAAAGCTAAAATTTGTGGAAATTACGTCAATTCTATATTTGCTAAGATGGAAGCAATTGAAGCAGGGGTAGATGAAGCTATCTTATTAGACACAAGAGGCTTTGTAACTGAGGGATCAGGTGAGAATATATTTTGGATTAAAAATGGAATAATTTATACCACGCCTACTGCCACAGTGCTAGAAGGAATTACTCGAGATGCTATAATAAAAATTGCAGGGGATATGAACTACCAATTTCAAGAGAAGTATATCTGTCGAGATGAACTTTATATATCTGATGAGGTATTTTTTACCGGTACAGCGGCCGAAGTAACTCCTATCAGAGAAATTGATAATTATCAGATCGGGGAAGGTAAGCGTGGCCCAATAACTAAAAATATTCAGAAAAAGTTTTTTGCTATCGCTAAAGGGAAAGAAGAGAAATACTTAAGTTGGCTTGATTATATCTAAAAATAAAATAAAAGTGTCTGGCATAAAAGTTTCATTTTTACCAGAAAGGAAAGGAAAAGATGACTATTTCGGAAAGAGTAAAAAATATAAATCCATCCCAGACTTTGGCTATTACTGCCCAAGCATTAAAAATGAAGCAGGAAGGGAAGAAAGTAATCAGTTTTGCGGCAGGTGAACCTGACTTTGGTACTCCAGAAAATATTAGAGAAAAGGCTATTTCTGCTATTAGAGAAGGGTTTAGCCACTATACCGTGAGTTCAGGAATAATTGAGCTTAAAGAAGCTATATTAGAAAAACTTAAGAAAGATAATGAAGTAGAGTACAAAACTTCAGAGATAATTGTATCTAACGGAGCAAAACAGTGCCTTTTTAATACAATTTTAACTATTTGTAATCCAGGTGACCAGGTATTGTTACCTACCCCTTGCTGGGTTAGTTACACAGAGCAGATTAAATTTGCGGGAGCAGTCCCCATCTTTATTAATACTTATCAGGAGGAAGACTTTAAATTATCTGCTGCTCAGGTTGAAGAAAAGATAACTTCACGAACCAAATTACTTATTTTAAACAGCCCTAATAATCCTACCGGAGCTGTTTATGAACAAGAGGAATTAAAAAAGATAGCACAGCTTCTCTTAAAATATAATATCTATTGTATATGTGATGAAATATACGAAAAATTGGTTTATGATAATGCAAAACATCTAAGCATAGCTTCCTTAAGTGATGAAATAAAAGAAAAAATTATTACTATAAATGGAGTTTCCAAATCTTATGCTATGACTGGCTGGAGAATTGGCTATGCTGCGGGTCCGGAAGATATTATCAAAGGAATGTCCAAAATCCAGGGGCACAGTACTTCTAATCCCAATTCTATTGCTCAAAAAGCCAGTGTGGAGGCTTTAAACGGGAAACAAGATGCTATCGAAGAGATGAGAAAAGCATTCGATGAGCGAAGGAAATATATGGTAAAAAGATTAAATGGAATAGAAGAAATTTCCTGTCTTAACCCAGCTGGAGCCTTTTATGCCTTTCCTAATGTAAGTAAAATATTAGATAGAGGAATTAAATATAATGGTAAGAAGATCATTAATTCATTTGGCCTCTCAAATTTTATTTTAAAGGAAGCGGAAGTTGCTTTAATTCCGGGTAGTGCATTCGAAGCAGAAGGATATCTAAGGTTGTCTTATGCTGCATCTTTAGAAGATATTAAAGAGGGGTTAAATAGAATAGAAAATATTTTAAAATAAATTATGAAAGAAAATCGCTTTGTGGTTTATAGATTGCAAAAATTAGCAATTTTGCTCAGGATTTTAGGTTTTGATGTCCTGTATTTTCAAAATGATTATATATCAGTTATTCATCTGACTAAAAGAGAGTATAGAATTTTGTTATCCAGGGTAAAGTTTTTAAGAAAATTACCCTGGATTTTTTATCTTGATAAAGATGAACTTGACGGGCAATTAGAACAAATTATAAAAGAATTGAAATTAAAAGTAAATAAAGAAAATCTATTTAGTAGATGTTCAAATTGTAATAATTTCTTGCAAAAAGTTAAGGAAGAGGAGGTCAAAGGAGAGGTTCCCTTAGATGTTCAAGGGAGAGGTTATTGGTTTAAAAGATGCCTTAATTGCGGGAAAATATTCTGGAATGGAAATCATATGCCAACTTTAGAAGAAAAGCTTAGGAAAATTGGAGTTGTAGAAGAAAAAAAATGAAGATATTGGATAATTTAAATTCGAGACAGCAGGAAGCAGTAAAAGTTAAAGAAGCTTCCATATTAGTTATTGCCGGTGCGGGTAGCGGAAAAACAAAAGTTCTGACCCACAGGATTGCTTATTTAATTTTTCAGAAGAAAATAGATCCCGGAAATATACTAGCTGTTACCTTTACCAATAAAGCTGCTCAAGAGATGAAAAATAGGATTGAATTGTTAAGTAAAGTTATTTCCAATAGGAATATGATGAAAGGCTTATGGATGGGTACTTTTCATTCTATCTGTGCACGGATTTTACGCCAGGAGATAGATATTCTGGGTTATGATAAAAATTTTGTTATATATGATAAAGGCGATCAGCTTAGTATGATAAGAAGGAGTCTTGGGACTCTCGATTTAGATAATAAAAAATATAGCCCCAATATTATTTCTTCTATAATAGACAGAGCAAAAAATAATTTAGAAGATGTAGAATTGTTTGAATATAATGCTATAGGTTATTTTAAGAAAATTGTAGCAAGAGTTTACCAACAATATCAAATAAATTTATTCGAAAATAACGCTTTGGATTTTGGAGATCTAATTTTACTGACTGTGAAACTATTTAGAGAAAGACCTGAAATTTTAGAACATTATCAGAATAAATTTAGATTTATTTTAGTAGATGAATATCAGGATATAAACATAGCCCAATATCAGTTAGTAAAATTACTTTCGAACAGAGATCATAATTTATTTGTAGTAGGTGATCCTGATCAGAGTATCTATAAATTCAGAGGAGCTGACTTAAGCAATATTTTAAGATTTGAACAGGATTTTCCTCACAGTAGAGTAATTAAATTAGAACAGAATTATCGGTCTACTAAAGTTATATTAGAAGGAGCAACAAATCTGATAAAACACAATAAAAACCGGAAAGAAAAAGAGCTTTGGACCGATAAAAAGGGTGGAGAAAAGATAATGTGTTTTGAGGCAGCCAGTGCCCTGGACGAGGCGTTATTTGTCAGTCAAGAGATTATAAAATTAAACAAAGAAGAAGATAAGGCTTTTAAAAATTTTGCCATTTTATATCGGACCAATGCCCAATCGAGAGCATTTGAAGAGATATTTAATAAACAAGGGGTCCCTTTTAGAATAGTGGGTGGTTTAAGATTTTATGAAAGAAAGGAAGTAAAAGACATTCTGGCATATCTGCGTTTTATTTATGATCAAAAAGACGGGGTGAGCTTTTTAAGGATCATTAATAATGCCAAATTAGGTATAGGCAAGATTACTTTAAGCAAAATAGAAACATTAGCCAGAAAAAGTAATTTAAATTTTCACCAAGCTCTAAAACAGGGATTAAGGGTAATAAAAATATCTACAGACAGGAAAGAAGCAATAAAAAAATTTACTTCCCTGATTGATGAACTTAATGAAAAGAAAAAAGAAATCAAGGGGAGCGAACTGCTCATAAAGTTAATAAAAAAAATCAATTATTATGAGGAACTAAAAAAAGAAGGGGAATTCAAAGCTCAAAGCAAAATCGAAAATATAAAGGAATTGATTCTGGCGGTACAAGAGTTTGAAGAGAACAACGAAGATAAATCTATAACTGCCTTCTTAGAGTACGTTGCTTTAATTACAGATATCGATCTTTACAAAGGAGAAGAGGATGTAGTTACAGTTATGACCCTGCATAGTGCTAAGGGTTTAGAATTTCCGGTAGTTTTTATTACCGGGTTTGAGGAAGGCATATTCCCCCATTCTCGTTCCTTGAATAGTGAGGAGGAATTAGAAGAAGAAAGAAGGTTATGTTATGTGGGGATGACCAGGGCAAAAGAAAGGTTATATTTGACTTATGCCTGGAGAAGAAATTTGAATGGTAATACCTTATTTAACAGTGTTTCACGATTTATTTCTGAGATTCCAAAACATCTTAGAGAAGAAGCAGATATAGAAAAAGGAGAAGAAATTCCTTCACTTGATAATAGAAGAGAAAAAATTGAGGTAGCAGTGGGAGATAAGATAAGGCATGTGGATTGGGGAATGGGGGTTATATTAAATAAAATAGATACTAAAGATGATATTTTTATAACTGTGGATTTTGAAAGAGTGGGATTAAAAAAGTTATCGGTGAATTTCGCACCCTTGGAAAAATTATAGCGTGTAGCGTACAGAATACAGTAATAAGTGATATTTAATAAGTAATGTGGGAGCTCGATTCATTGAGCTCCCACATTACTTATGTAATACGCGATACTCGATACTATTTTAATGCTTCTTCATTTATTTCGATTTCTACTTTACCCTTTAGTTCTTCTAAGAGATTATCAAAAGCTTCTTTTTGCTTGGTAGGAAGTAAGGTTTGAATTATTTCTTCTTTAACCTCTTCAAGAGATTTAACGATTTCTGGTTTTTTCTCAGTAATTTTAAAAATATTGAAATCGGAATCAGTTTTAACTACTTCGCTCAATTCTTCTATCTCTAAAGCGAAGATTATCTCTTCAATTTCTGGAATTACTGTGCCTTTAGTCAAGTATCCCAAATCTCCACCTTGGGCAGCACTGGAGCCGGTAGATTTTTCTTTGGCAATTTCGCTAAAATCTCCTCCTGCCTTCAATTGTTCCAAAATAACTTGAGCCTCTTCTTCATTCGCTGTTGAAATATTATATAAATGGATTTGTTCTTTTTCGGTGAAACTACCCTTGTTTTGTTCATAGTATTCCGAAACCTCTTCGTCATTAACCTCTACTTTATCTAATATTTCTCTTTGTATTAAAGTCTGGACCAGTATTTGTTCGGTCATTTTTTTTATCTGTTCTAATACGTCGTTATCTTTTTCTAACCCCATATTATTTGCTTCTTGAATCAGAAGTTTTTCAGAAATCACCTGGTCAAGCACCATACTTTTATCAAGTTGTAACTTATACTCTTCCGGTAGCTGTTCCCATATTTGATTAAACTCACCCAGTGTAATAGTTTGTCCCCCAAAAGAAGCTAATATAGTCTCAGGAGGTAAAATAGTTGCAACATCTTCTGGATTTGTTTCGGTAGCAGATGTCCCTTCAACAGCAAAAACAAAAGAAAAATTAAAAATTAAAAATACCAAAAGGCATAGAGTTAAAACAGTCGAGATTCTAAAAATATTCATTGATTTATTCATTAAAAAGCTCCTTCCGAAATATATATATAGATTGTAACGTGCAGTTTAAAGTTTATCATTTTTTAAAATTAAAGTAAAGATAATTTTTAAATTCTATTATGGTAAATTTTATCGGGGTAGTTAGATAAAAAAAAGAATATTATTTTTTTATCTTTTCTTCTCTTTCTTAACTCGATACTGTTTTTACTCGATACTATCTTTGATCTTTCTTTTATTTTTCTTTCTTTCTTAACGCGATACTCGATACTATATACTAGATACTGTTTTTACTCGATACTTTCTTTGATGCATTTGAAAAACCTTTTATAAAATGATAAACTTTATAAGTTAAATAGTAAAAACATTAAAAAATAAGGCTGGAAAGATTAAAATAATAAAAAAGGAAAAATAATGCTAAAAAAATTTATATCTTATTATAAACCGTACT
>JADBKX010000064.1:9274-13668 GCA_014894735.1 Candidatus Sediminicultor sextus
AATAAAAAAGGAAAAATAATGCTAAAAAAATTTATATCTTATTATAAACCGTACTTGAAGTTATTTATATTGGATCTAAGCTGCGCTTTTTTAATAGCCTCTATTGATTTAACTTTTCCCTTGATTACCAGGCAATTTATTAATGATATTATACCTAATGGTAGATTAAGAATATTTTATATATTTATTATAGCCCTGTTAGTGCTTGCTGTAATTAGAGCAGTTTTAAATTATATTATAGATTACTGGGGACATATTGTGGGAACCAGAATGGAACGAGACATGAGAAGAGATCTATTTGAACATTTACAGACTCTATCTTTTGATTATTTTGATAATATAAAAACCGGGCATATAATGTCTCGAATAGTGAATGATCTTAGGGAGATATCTGAATTAGCCCATCACGGACCAGAAGATTTATTCCTATCCCTGGTAATGCTTATAGGTTCATTTATTATTCTTACCCTTATAGAATGGAGGCTTACTTTAATTATATATGGTTTTTTACCTTTGTTAATCTGGTATGCAATTTTAAAAAGGGAGAAAATGACGAGTGCCTTTAGATTAGTCAAAAAAAGAATAGCCAATGTTAATGCACAATTAGAAAACAGTATATCTGGCATACGGGTTGCAAAATCATTTACTAACGAAGAGTATGAAATTGAAAAATTTAACGAAGGAAATAGTGAGTTTAATAATTCGAGAGAATTTGCTTATAAAGCAATGGCAGAGTTCTTTGTTGGAATATTCTTTTTATCAAATATATTGAATATTATTGCGCTAAGCGTTGGTGGATTTTTTGTTTATCGGGGATATATAAATATCGGGGATTTGGTTGCTTATCTTTTGTATATAAATTTCTTTCTTCAACCGATTAGAAAACTCACTAACTTTACTCAACAATTTCAAGATGGCATGACTGGCTTTGAACGATTGGTGGAAATTATGAAGGTAAAACCTTCTATATTAGACAAAGAAAATGCTGTTACTTTAAAAGAAATAAAGGGAAAGATTGAGTTTAAAAATGTTGCTTTTAAGTATAGCGAAAAAAAATTTGTTTTATCCAACATAAATCTTACCATAATGCCGGGAGAGACAATGGCATTAATAGGTCCGTCTGGTGGTGGAAAAACTACTCTTTGTCAGTTGATTCCCAGATTTTATGAAGTTAATGATGGTGAAATATTAGTTGACGATATGAATATAAAAGATGTAAAAATAAAATCATTAAGAGAGAATATTGGCTTGGTTCAGCAGGATATATTTTTGTTTACCGGTTCAATAAAGGAGAATATATTATATGGAAAACCCAACTCAGAAGATACAGAAGTAGTAAAAGCGGCTAAAAATGCCAATATTCATGATTTTGTTATGAGTTTACCCGAAGGATATGATAGCTATATAGGGGAAAAAGGAATAAAACTTTCAGGAGGTCAAAAACAGAGGATATCTCTCGCCAGAGCATTTTTAAAAAATCCTGCTATCCTCATACTTGACGAAGCTACCTCAGCTTTAGACAGTGAAGCTGAAATTGTCATACAACAGGCCTTGGAAAAATTAACTGTCGGCAGAACAGTGTTGGTAATTGCCCACAGACTGTCTACTATTATAAATGCTGACCAGATAGTGGTTTTAACTGATCAAGGAATTAAAGAAAAAGGTAATCATGATGAGCTTATTGCCAAGGATGGATTATATACTAAACTTTATAATGCTCAATTCAGAGGTTTCATACCGGATGAAATTGAATAACAAATAAAAGCATAGATTATCATTCATTAAAAAATCGATTTACGAAATCCCTAATACTCGATACGCGATAAGAATAACCTGATTGTGTTTTAACAATCTTTTGTATATACTTAATTGTAATAAAATATTAAACCAGGCAGTTTCTTATAGAGCAAATCTAGATAAGCTTATTAGAGGAAAAAGATGATCCATAATTTTGATAATCATGTTAATATTATAAAAAAAATAGAAGAATTACGAGAAAAGATTAGATATCATAATTATCGCTATTATGTTTTGGATGATCCAACTGTTTCAGATGCTGAATACGATCGATTAATGAAGGGTTTAATAGAATTAGAAGAAAAATACCCCCGATATATTACCCCTTATTCTCCCACTCAGAGAGTGGGAATAGAGCCGGTCTCGGAATTTACCACAGTAAAGCATATTACTCCTATGTTAAGTCTGGCGAATGCCTTTTCGACTGAAGAACTACGTGCTTTTAACCAGAGGATAAAAAAACTAATTCCTCAACAGAAATTAGAATATGTAGTAGAGTTAAAGATTGACGGACTGGCTGTTGCTTTAGTATATGAAAACAGTATCTTTATAAGAGGAGCTACTCGTGGAGATGGGGTAACCGGAGAGGAAATTACCTCAAATCTTAGAATCATAAAAACTATTCCCTTAAAATTATTCGGTGAAGACAACCTTCTGCATTGCGAAGTTTATGGTGAAGTATATATGAAGAAGAGTGATTTTAAGAAGTTAAATGAAGAAAGAATTAAAAAAGGAGAGAGTCTATTTGCTAACCCGCGAAATGCAGCAGCTGGTTCAGCAAGGCAGCTTGACCCTCGAATCACCGCTCAAAGACATTTAGATACTTTTATCTATAGAGCAACTTTTCCTGAGGGAAATAATTTTAATACCCATATAGAAGTTTTGAATTATTTAAAAAAGATTGGATTTAAAGTAAACCCTCACATCAAACTCTGTCAAGATATTGAGGAAGCTATAAATTACTGCCAGAAATGGATAGAAAAGAAAGAAGAATTGGATTACGAGATTGACGGGATGGTAATCAAGGTTAATTCCTTAAAGATGAGAGAGGAATTGGGATCAACTACTCGAAGTCCCCGCTGGGCTATTGCATATAAGTTTCCTGCCCAACAAGTGACCACAAAAGTTCAGGATATTATCGTTCAGGTAGGGAGAACAGGAGCACTCACCCCGGTGGCTGTACTTGATCCGGTTAGGATATCCGGTTCAGTGGTGCAGAGAGCAACTCTACATAATGAAGATGAAATTAGAAGGAAAGATGTTCGAATCGGAGATATTGTCTTAATTCAAAAAGCCGGAGAAGTTATTCCGGAAGTAGTAAAAGTAATAAAAGAGAAGAGAACTGGTAAGGAGATGGAATTTGTTATGCCCAGTCAATGTCCAGTATGTGGGGCAAAGGTGTTCAGGCTGGAAGGTGAAGTGGCTTCTCGATGTAATAGCCTTACCTGTCCAGCCCAAATAAAGGAAAGAATCAGACATTTTGCCTCTCGAAATGCTATGGATATTGAGGGATTAGGCCCGGCAATAATTGATCAATTAGTAGAAAATGGTCTAATTATAGATATTTCAAATTTGTATTTTTTGAAAAGAAGTGATTTGATCGCTCTTCAGCGGATGGGTGAGAAATCTGTAGATAATTTATTAGACGCTATTGAAAAGAGTAAGAAAAAATCTTTAGCTAACTTAATCTATGGTTTGGGGATACGTTATGTGGGACTTCATACCTCAGAAGTCATTACCAGATCCTATTCTACTTTAGATAAATTTGAAAAAGCCAGATTAGAAGCATTAATTGAGATCAATGAAATTGGTCCCAAGATTGCAGAAAGTATCATTCTTTTCTTTAAGGAAAAGGAAAATTTAGCTATTATTGAAAGATTAAGAAGTGCTGGTTTGAATTTTAATCTAGAAGAAGAGAAAATGAGAAAGGAAAAAGTAACACAGATATTAGCCGGAAAGCAATTTGTCTTAACCGGTACTCTAAAGGATTTTACCCGTACTCAAGCAAAAAAAATAATCATTGAATTGGGAGGCCGAGTTACTGGTAGCGTAAGTAAAAAAACAGATTATGTGGTGGCCGGCGAAGAACCAGGATCGAAATACCAAAAAGCACAAGAATTAGGCGTGAATATAATTAATGAGGAAGAATTTAAAAAAATAATCACGAAAAATAGTTAGTTATCTGGTTACTTAGTTAGCTAGTTATCAAATTAATATTTTATTATTTAAACCAATTAACTATTCAACCACTAACTAATTAACTAAATTCATGGAGGTTATTATGACAGAAAAAATAATTACTAAAAAAGAAGTAGAATATGTCGCTGAATTAGCTAAATTAGAATTTAATGAAGAAGAAAAAGAGGAATTTACTTCTCAGTTAAATTCAATTTTAGATTATTTTAAAAAATTAAATGAACTCGATACTGAAAGCGTTGAACCTACTGCTTATGTTATTTCTATGCCTAATTTGCTGAATGAAGACAAGGTTGAACCTTCTTTGCCCCGAGAAGAAGTCCTTTCCAATAGTAAATATGTTGAAAAAGGTTATTTCAAAGTGCCTAAAATAATGTGATTTAAAATAAAGGGCACAATTC
>JADBKX010000064.1:13768-20157 GCA_014894735.1 Candidatus Sediminicultor sextus
CATTGTGCCCCTACAGGAAGCAATAAAAGTAAGAGGAGGAAAGATAATTGACCTTAAACCAATTAACTGCTCACGAAGCTATAAACTTAATTAAAAAAAAGAGAATAACTGCTTATGAAATTATGCAGGATATTTTTAGTCAGATAGATAAAGTAGACAATCTAATCAAAGCCTTTCTAGTTATTAACCGAGAAGAGGCCTTAAAACAAGCCAAAGAAATAGACAAAAAAGTGAAAAACGGAGAAAAACTCCCTCCTCTGGCAGGTGTAGCGGTTGCTATAAAGGATATTATAGCTACTCGAGGAACGGAGACAACTTGTGGTTCTAAAATACTAAAAGGTTTTATCCCGCCCTATAATGCTACGGTAATAAATAGATTACGGGAAGCGGGAGCAATAATAATAGGAAAAACCAATATGGATGAATTTGCTATGGGTTCATCTACTGAAAATTCTGCTTTTGGCCCCACTTATAATCCCTGGGACTTGGAAAGGGTGCCCGGTGGTTCCAGCGGTGGTTCATCTGCCGCAGTAGCAGCAGATGAGACCTTTGTTGCTTTGGGCACAGATACGGGAGGCTCTATACGTCAACCTGCATCTCTCTGTGGAATGGTGGGATTAAAACCGACTTATGGCAGGGTCTCCAGATACGGTTTGGTTGCCTATGCCTCGTCTTTAGATCAAATAGGACCCATAGCAAAAGATGTGACCGATTGTGCTCTAGTAATGAAAGTTATAAGCGGACATGATAATATGGATTCTACTTCCGTAAATTTAGAAGTGCCTGATTATCTAAAATCTTGTCAAGAAGGAATAAAGGATTTAAAAGTAGGTGTTCCTAAGGAATATTTTATCGAAGGAATAGACCCGGAAGTAAAGGGTGCATTGGATAAAGCTTTGAAAATATTTGAAAAATTAGGAGCAAAGATTGAAGAAGTATCATTACCCCATACGGAATATTCTCTACCCACTTATTACTTGATTGCTACTGCAGAAGCAAGCTCAAACTTAGCGCGATATGATGGTGTGCAATATGGTTATAGAGCAGAAGAGTATGAAGATCTGTCCTCCATGTATCAGAAGACCAGAAGTGAAGGTTTTGGAAGTGAAGTAAAAAGAAGAATTATGTTAGGTACATATGCCTTGAGTTCAGGTTATTATGATGCTTATTATTTGAAAGCCCAGAAAGTTCGTACTTTAATAAAAGAAGATTTCGATAAAGTATTTAATAAATACGATATCCTTATTACTCCTACTTCACCTACCCCTGCTTTTAAGCTGAATGAGAAGGTATCCGATCCTTTAACTATGTATCTATCTGATATTTATACCATCCCTATTAATTTAGCCGGTATACCTGCAATTTCTCTTAATTGTGGATATAGTAAAAGTAATCTGCCTATAGGTTTACAAATTATCGGTAAGCATTTTAGTGAAGAGACTATACTTCGAGCAGCCTTTAACTTTGAACAAAATAATGATGTAGAAAAGAAGAAGCCATCGATAAAACCAGCAAAACATAAGGAGGCAAAAAAATGAAAAAAGAAGTAGTAATCGGTCTAGAAATTCATATCCAATTAATGACTAAAGCAAAAATGTTCTGTCATTGCAGCACTGATTACATTGGAAAAGAACCCAATACCAATACCTGTCCGGTGTGTTTGGGTTTACCCGGTTCACTTCCCGTACTTAATAAAAAAGTATTAGAATTTGCCATAAGAACAGCGGTGGCTTTAAATTGTGAAATTAATCAGGTAAGCAAATTTCATCGTAAAAATTATTTTTATCCCGATTTACCTAAAGCTTATCAGATATCTCAATATGATGTTCCTTTAGGGATAAAGGGATACATGGAGATTTCGCTCCCCGAAAGCAAAGAAAAACACAGGATTGGGATTACCCGGGTTCATACAGAGGAAGATGCCGGTAAACTAGTTCATAAAGGGGATATTGCTTCCTCATCTTACTCTCTGGTAGATTATAACCGTTGCGGAATTCCTCTGGCAGAGATTGTAACCGAACCTGATTTTCGTTCTCCCGAAGAAGCTCGAATATTCTTGGTAAAATTAAGAAGTATAGTCCAGCATTTAGGAGTATGTGATGGAAATATGGAAGAAGGATCGATGCGTTGCGATGCCAATGTTTCACTTAGAGATGCGAAATCCAGTACTTTAGGTACCAAGGTAGAAATAAAGAATATGAATTCGTTTAAGGCAGTCAAAAAAGCCTTGCAATTTGAGGTGGACCGCCAAAAGAAGCTCTTGGCTGAGGGAATAGAGATAATTCAGGAAACCAGGCACTGGGATGAATCAAAGAGTGTTACTATCTCAATGCGAAGCAAAGAAGAAGCCCATGATTATCGTTATTTCCCCGAACCGGATCTCCTGCCTCTTAAAGTAGATTTAAAAATGGCTGATGAGATCAGGAGAAATCTTCCTGAATTACCTGAAGCAAGAAGAGAGCGGTTCATCAAAAATTATCAAATTCCCGAATATGATGCCGAGATATTAACTTCAAGTAAAGCATTAGGTGATTTTTACGAAAAGTCTACTTCCTTATATTCCAATAGTAAAGTTTTAAGTAATTGGATTATGGGAGAATTAATACGTTATTTAAATGAAAATAAAATAGAGATAGAAGATTCTCCTATTTCTCCAGAAAAATTAGTTGGAATGTTGAAATTAATTGATGAGGGAATAGTTAGCGGTAAGATGGCCAAAGGCATCTTTGAAAAGATGTTTAAGACCGGGAAAGATGCCTCTAAAATCGTGAAAGAAAGCGGGATTACTCAGATTACCGATAAAAATGAATTATTTGAAGTAATGGATAGGGTGATTAAGGAAAACCCCAGGTCGGTAGAAGATTTTAATGAAGGAAAAGAAAAAGCTTTACACTATTTAGTAGGCCAGGTTATGCGTTATACCAAAGGAAGGGCGAAACCCGATTTTGTCTTTGACACTATAAAACAGAGGATAAAAAAAATATAAAACAGGAGGGGAACAATTCCTGTCTGCGTGCGGGAACGCACAGGCAGGCATTGTACCCCTACAAAATTATAAGATGGGAATTTAGCATTTTATTACCTCTTTTTAAAGAGATTAAAAAATTTATCCTGATAATGTTCGAATAATCCCCAATTATCCAGTTCTTCTTTTAATTCAACCGGCTCCAATTCTCCTTTTTCCACTAATTTAAATAATATTTCTATTTCTTCTCGGGCAGCTACCGGGACACCATATCTATCTTTAGAGATGATAGCTTGACCAATCTGGTTTACGCCGATAAACCCTCTTCTTCTAAAATCAGGTACCTGAGCTGTATAAACACTTCTAACCATCATATCTAAAATAAACTTCGAAAGAGATACGTCCCATAGACCAGCTACACCCCTAATAACGGCACAAAGGGTATCTCCCTTTTTATCAATCTCATGGTTAATATTTTCTGCTACGGTTAACAAAGGACCGGAAACGAAATTCATTTCATCAAGTTCTTTGTTAACCTTAAATTTATAAAGAATTCCTGCTAAATCAGGATATTGGTTGGCCAGTGTTTCAAAAGCCTTTTTAGCTTCGCCGCTAAACCCTTCTATTCTAAACATATAAGAAGGAGTAAGTAATTTAGGTTGGTACCAGCTAACTTTTCCCTCCCTAACTACAGTTTCTAAATTATCTTTGGTAAATTCAGAATATACTGGTTCAGTTAGAACATAATAATGAATTACCGAAGAACCAAAAGTAGATATTAGTTGTTTAGGTCTTCTTAATATTTCAGTATGCTCAAAAGCATACCTTATTTTTTCATCTATATTCATTTTTGCTCCTGCTTAATTCGTAAAAATTTAGTTCTTTTTTAAAAAAATTATTTATATATAATTTATAGCTAATCCGATGTTTTTATTTCTTAGCTTGATACTCGATACTATATACTTGATACTGTAATTAATCCACATGACAAAATTTTTTTTTTAATATATAATATTGACATTAATATTTTACTACAAAAAGAGGAGTTGTGCCACATTTTTTGTAACTTATAATGATTATATTAAATTTAAAAATAGAGAAGGGGATTATTATCAGAAAGATTATTATTGGAGTTATGGGCGGAGGAGAAATAGTTAATACCGGTGACTATGAAGATGCTCGTCGCTTAGGTGGTCTAATTGCTAAAGAAGGGTGGATTTTATTAAACGGAGGGAGAGCTTCCGGAATTATGGAGGCCTCAGCTCGAGGGGCGAAAGAAAACAGCGGGTTAACCATTGGTATTTTACCAGGTAATGACCCTGCATGGGCTTCTGAATATATCGACATTCCCATATTAACCGGGATAGGTCTTGCCCGGAATTACATCAATGTTTTAACCAGCGAAGTGGTAGTAGCTCTTCCTGGGAGAACCGGGACTATTTCAGAGATTGCTTTAGCTCTAAATATTGGGAAAAAAGTGATTTCTTTAAATTTTGATTTGGGTACTTTGTTTAAAAAACACGAAGAAACCAAGCAATTAATCTATGCTAAACAGCCAGAAGAAGTGGTAAGTTTAATTAAAAAAATATTAAGAAGTGATTTTGATAAGGGAGTTGGGAAATATGTCTAAGATATTAATGAAAGTAGATGGCGCCTGTTATCCCAACCCAGGGAATATGGCAATTGGGATAGTGATTTATAAAGATGGAGAATTGTTTAAAAAAATAAGTGAAGCCATTGGCTATGGAACTAATAATATTGCTGAATATAAAGCCTTAATTAGAGGATTGGAAGAGGTAAAAGAAATAAACCCTGAGAGGATAGATATATATTGTGATAGCCAACTACTGGTTAAGCAATTAAATAAAAAATACAAAGTTAAGAATAAAGGAATAATTCCATTATTTAATCGGGTTGAAGAGATCATTCGAACCATTCCAGGGAAAGTATATTTCATCTGGAATAGAAGAGATGACAACTTCATGGCCGATGGCTTAGCTAAAAGAGCTCTGACCGAAGAAGAAATAAGCAAGAGGGAAAACTCTGCTAAAGATTTAAAGGTAGAAAAAAAAGATGATTATTTTTTGGTAAGTAGTTCAAAGCCGGGAAAATATTATAAGGTTGATATAAATATCCCTCAGTGTGAATGTATAGATTTTTTAAGAAGAGCTCGAAAATTAAAACTCGAGTGTAAGCATATAATGGCAGTTCGGAACTTTTTGCAAGAATCGGGAAGAAAAAGAGAGACCAAGAGTAGGCCAAAGATGAAAATTTTAATATTAAGCAAGATGGTGAAACCTCAAGTATGGGAGAAGGTATTTAATGAATTAAATAAAAAAGCAACACTTAATTTAGAGTTTATTATACCTAAAAAAGATGAAAGGGAAACTATTAAAAAATATCTCAAAGAAGTTGAAGCGGTAATAGGAGGAACTTTTAGTAAAGAAGACCTTGAACAGGCTAAGAAATTAAAATTAATTCAGATTCCTTTTGCAGGAGTAGATAAATTAGATTTTAACTTATATAAAAATTATCCAGATATATTTATTTGTAATATCCATGCAAATAAAAACGCAGTTGCTGAACACGCCTTTGCCCTTATTTTAGCCTTAACTAAAAATATTGTTACCAATGATAGGGATTTAAGATTGGGTAAATGGCATGGGTTTTCTACCCAAGAGCCTACAGTTCAACTTCAGGGGAAAAGTATAGGGATAGTAGGTTTGGGTTCAATTGGGTGGGAGATTGCGAAAATTGGTCATACCTTAGGCATGAAAGTGTTTGCTTTAAAAAGGAAGATAGAGGAGAAGGATTTAAAAAAGAAAAATATTTTGGAATTTTTAGGAGAAAAAAAAGATTTAGAAAAAGTGATTAAGGAATCAAATTTTATTGTGGTAGCTGTTCCCCTGACTAAGGAAACCAAGGGATTAATTGGAAAAAAAGAGCTAAAGTTAATGAAGGGAAAATATCTTATAAATATTTCCCGAGGAGTGGTAATAGACGAGGAAGCTTTATTTAAATCTTTAAAAGAAGGTAATCTTACTGGAGCAGCAATAGATACCTGGTATCAATATCCTTCTTCGGAACAGAGAGAAGTACTACCCAGTAAATATGATTTTAATAAATTAGATAATGTAGTGATGAGTCCTCATACAGCAGGCTATACTGATAGAGCATTAGAAGAAAATATAAAGTCGGTTTTTGATAATGTAGTGAAGATTTATTACGGGGAAGAACCAGAAAGCAGAATAGATCCTGAATTAGAATATTAACAATAAATAGATAGCGTAGAGCGTGTAGGATAACTAGCGTATAGCGTTTAGCGTAGAGCGTACATAATTGGTTAGTGGTTGGTTAATTAGTTATCAGGTTAGCTAGTTAAGAAAATAGAATAAAGAAACCAGAGGGGGCGGATAAATCCGAG
>JADBKX010000099.1 GCA_014894735.1 Candidatus Sediminicultor sextus
AAAGAATATGTTTTTATTATAACACATTATTCTTTTTTATTATGATAAAATATTATTATAAGTGGAAAATGTTGCTGATAACTTTTCATGTCTTTTCTCCTTTCTAAAAATAAAAATATTTACGCTTGCTACAAGCGTTAGAAAACAAGGTTCTGCTGAAAGTCTAAGGTGGAGTTTCTGCAGTTTTGAAAAAATGAGAGGGATAAATAGCCAGGCGGTTTATACTCGCAAGCTAAAGACTACCTTGACTTTAAAAAGCAGGTTCTTTGGTATCTTCTCGTTAGAAAAGAAAATGTCGTCTCGTTCACCGGGGCTTTTGAAGGAAGCGATCCCGCCTTGATAAAGGCGGGAAGCGGCCTTTTGCTGAAAGCAAAGGATTAAGTTCCTGAAGTATGAAAGAGCTTAAAGCAACGCTGATTTGAAAAAGGGGGTCAGGGGTGTGGGGTGAAAAAGACAAAAAAGTAATATAATTTAGAAAAAAAGAAAGAGGTTTTGAAATGAAGATAAGGACAGCCAGTAATGATAATTTTGCTTCTGCTGACGTTGATTACCAGCCAAGCCTTTGCTTTGAGCCGGTGTATCGTCATTTAAGTTATGTCTGCGAAGAAAACGATAAAAGCATTTTTGACGGCATTTCAAGAAAAATTGCTCTTTTTATAGATATGCTATTTTATAAATAGTCTTTCAGCTGCCAAAATGGTATTATGTAGACCTTCAAAGCGATTTTGTCGTGGAGAGGGTCTTTTTTTATTGAAGGGAAATAATATGCCGTTACTTAAAGGAAAAAAGAACATAGGTAAAAATATAAAAACAGAGATGGCTCATGGCAAGCCCCAAAAACAAGCTGTTGCCATTGCTCTTGATGTGGCAAGACGTTCTGGGGCTAATATACCCAAAAAGAAATCAAAGAAAAAGAAAAAGGGATAAGAGATAATTTATAAAAAGCCTTTGAAAGATTTCATTCCATTTTCAACGTCTATGTTAGCCAGGGTGATGTAGATTGTGGTGGTGCTGATGTCTGCGTGACCCAGTATTCTTCTTAATGTTTCGATGTCTTTAGTTTGACGATAATACTGGGTTGAGTATGTATGCCTCAACGTGTGGGGGGGAATAAGAAAAAATGTGTGGCACAAATAATTAGAATTTAAGTGTTTAAATCTCGCCTCTTATACTTAGGCTGGTACTACTTCCGGTTGAACATCAATTAAATTGCTTGAATATATCACGGTTTTAGTATTCTTGGGGACCACGAGAACTGGCCACCAAAAAGGCGACCCCATCCATCCTTGTTCCTTGAGACCATTTTGTCTAAAAAACATTACCATCGGTATATCAATAGCTGTTTGTTTTGCAATGACTCTTTCGGTCTGCGTTGTATCCGGAGCATCAGAGTAACTACCATCTCTTTTGAGCCGTGAAGTTTTTCTATCTGTTAGTACCAAACACCACACTTTTCCTTTCATTGTTGGTTCGTCGGTATTTTCAGAAAGATATTCCATACTGGCCTTGAATGCTTTAACGTCCCACGGTAGTCCATATTCGCTAAACATACCAGCAATATTATCAATAATGGATTTTGCGATATCTATATTGATTAAAAATGGCTCTCTTTTTTTTGTACTAGGTAGCAAGCCTTCAATGGTTTTATCAACTGCTTTTAAAAAATTCTTGATATTGGTTTTATAATTCGTTTGAAAGCCAATTGGAAGTAATCGTTTGAAAGGTTTTAAAGTGGTTGTTGTTGATAATAAAATTTTATTCGGCGAACAAGGTACCACTCTATTAAAAGGGTCCATATGAATAAAAGCTACGCCCGCCTCTTGCGCGCCTTTCTCAAAAGCCTCGCGAAGCGCTATGTCAAATTCATAAATACGTTTCATAGCATCATAGATTGCTGGATCGGTATAAAAACGCGTTACGCCCAAATCTTTTTTCGAACGGTTGCCGTACATTCTAGAATGTTGCAGTACAGTATCTTGTTGTTTCTGTGGTCTTCTTCCGTAGTAAAAACCAATTAAATTTTCAATAGTAAGACCTCGGTCAAGGATTTGACCGCCAATAAAAATATTTAGCGGTGCCCGAAGGCGCAATTGACCACCTTCGTCAAGTAATTCTTCTGCCTCCCTCTCAGAATTAACCTTAGTAATCATTAAACAATCTTCTTTTAGAATCCAACGAACTTTCTCGGCAACCTCTTCAAATGATGGTAAAAAGCCTTTAATCAACTTAACTGAGCGCGAAATATCGCTGTAGGATTCTCTGATTAAGTTATTCAAAAGTTTTTGGCTTTGATTATTAAGCACACTTTGTCTTAATAATTCTTTTATCTTAATAATTATCTCTTCCTGCCAAGCATGCGAAGCCTTTGAAGACTCTGTATGAACGATGAAGCTATATTTTTTAACTATTTCCCCTTGCTTTTCTTGTTGAATTCTTCTAACACAAGCTCCCACTATAAAGGTTATTAGTGCTTTCCTTAATATTTGTATTCTAGGGCTTTCTAACACCTCTTCTAACCTAAAAGATCTTCTATCCGCTCTTCCTAATCGACGATTTCCTTTTAGGACATCGAGCTCATCTCGTGGTACAGATTGATAAATATAAAAAGCGGATGAATCTTCATCTTGACTCTCTCCAAAATAATATTCACCGCCAATATAACCTTTATATATGGGAAGCAAAACAGTGAAGGCAGGTCGTACTGGTTTAAAAATTCTATCCCGTTGTTCGGTTATTAATTCATCCGGTTGTAAATACAAGGAGTAAGGTGTCGCCGTAACTTGTAAAAAGTCGTAGGAAGCAATTTTTCCCCGCAGGTCGTTAATTTGTTCAGCTATCTTATTGATTTCAATAACGCCTTCGTTTCTATTCATATGAAATCCTATACTTGCATAATCTGCCTCATCGTCAATAATTAACAATTTTCTTTGACTTAAATCAGGATATGTCTCAACCAGTGCTGTAATTATCCTCCTCATGTTATTTGTTTCTTTCTTCACAACAATAATTAATTTCTTACGTAACTCATAACCGGTGTAATTCTGTGGAAGATGCATAATATCACAAATCTCTACTTTATCTGCTTGGTAAAATTCGTAAAAATCCTTCCTCAACCTTTCATAAGTTTGTCGTGCTAAAACTTTAGTGCCCTTTGTTAAAATAATGGCTATATCGTAACCGTTATCAAACGCCAGCGCGATCACGCCAATGAATGCTCTTGTTTTTCCACTCTGAATTTTACCAAGAAGCATGCCGGGCCTATGAACATCAGTGTTATTATCAAGCAGCTTCTCTACAGTCTCAAAAATACAAGACTTTAAATCATCAGAATCGCTTCTTTTAGTAGTTATGTATTTACAAAATTCTCTTTCTTTAACTACCATATTTTTAATATTTCATCCTTTATATGTTCCTGACGTAATTTCTATTATTCTCTCTTTCCCAACCGATACATTCCTTATATCTCTAATTAAATCAGGTTCTTTTATTTTGCTATACATTTGCATTGAAAAATATTGTAAGACCTAAAGAACAGGCTCATTATATCATAAAAAACCCTTAAATGATTTCATGCCGGTTTCTACATCTATATTAGCAAGACCTATCAAATTTAGATCTACTTAATTGATTCCTTGCTTTAATTAGTCATTCTATTTTATTCTCTACTTGTTCTTCTTGTTTAATCTCTTTTAATTCTTCCTCTTTAATTACTTTTGCTTCCTTTACTTTTTTAGTAACAAATCCAGTTGCTGTATAGTTTGTTTGCAACACCTTAAACCCTAAATTTTTTGAGGCAAAATTACTTGCAGTTTCTCTAATCTCTTTTGTTTTATCTACTACACTTATACCTGTTATAAGTTTTGAAAAAATGTCGATGATTATTCCATTCTGCCTGGGAACAACTTTTACC
>JADBKX010000155.1 GCA_014894735.1 Candidatus Sediminicultor sextus
AATTTTTAAAATAAGTTGACAAAATGATACAATTATAGTATCATAATAGAAAATAAAGAGTAAATTTTAACCAGAGAAATTATCATCAAAACAAAAAAATAAAGGAAAATCGATAGGTGAAATTAATTACCCGAAACACCGATTACGCGGTAAGGGCACTTTGCTGTATTGCCGAACAAAAACAAGAAGTAATCTCCGGTGACCAATTAGTTAAATCTTTAGAGATGCCCCGCCCTTTTTTAAGAAAAATACTACAAACTTTAAATAAAGAAGGATTACTTACTTCCTCTAAGGGTAAGGGTGGAGGCTTTGCTTTAGCTGCGTCTCCGGAAGGAATAACCCTAATTGAGGTAATGAAAATATTTCAGGGGCCGATAAAATTAAGCGAGCATAAATTTAAAAAAAGTGATTGTCCCCGTATAAACGATTGTCTATTAAAGAAAAAGATAGATGAGATAGAAAAAGAGGTTATAGTAAAATTAAAAGCTATAACTATATCATCAATATTAAAAAATAGGAGGTAAATATAAATGACCAAGAAGTTAGAGATTTATAAGTGTGAGATTTGCGGAAACATTGTTGAGGTGCTGCACGAAGGAATAGGAACTTTAGTCTGCTGCGGACAGGAAATGAAGTTGATGAAAGAACAGACTGCTGATCAGACTACCGAAAAACACGTGCCGGTGATGGAGAAGATTCCTTCCGGGATTAAGGCGGTGGTCGGTTCAACCCCTCATCCCATGGAAGAGAAACACTTTATCGAGTGGATTGAAGTTGTTACCGAAAAAGGTGCTTCCCGAAAATTTTTAAAGCCGGGTGGCAAGCCGGAATCTTTCTTCAAAGATGTAGAAGGATTGAAAAAGATCAGAGAATACTGTAATGTTCATGGATTATGGGAACATAAAGAAGGTAAATAATACTGGAATGGCAGGGGCGTATTGCTATACATCCCTGCTTTTAAACCTTTTTATATTTAAATTTTTAATTTTTCAAAGGGAGAATGAGAAAATGGATTTAACAGCACTTTACAATATCAGTTATGGTATTTACATCGTCAGTTCGAAAAAAGAAAACCGTATAAACGGACAGATTGCCAATACAGTTTTTCAGACAACTTCCGAGCCGGCTACCATTACAGTTTGTATTAATAAAAAAAATTTAACCCATGAGTTTATTACTAAAAGTAGAGTCTTTACCGTTTCGGTATTAGAACAGGAAACCGATATGAAATTTATCGGAAGATTTGGTTTTAAATCGGGAAGAGATGAAGACAAATTTAAGGGAGTAAATTACAAGATCGGGGTGACCGGTTCTCCCATAATTATGGAAAATACTTTAGCTTATATGGAGGCAGAAGTAATTATGGAAACGGATGCGGGAACCCATACTCTATTTGTAGGGAAAGTGGTTGAGGCAGAAAATATTAAAAAGGGAACACCATTGACTTATGATTATTACCATCAAATAAAGAGAGGTGTCTCTCCCAAGAACGCACCTACTTATATTCCAAAAGAGAAAAAACCGGAAAAAGAAATAGATAAATAAAGAAAGAAAGGAGTTAGAAAAATGGCTCAATTTAAATGTACAGTTTGTGGATATATTTATGAACCTGAAAAAGGCGATCCCGAATCCGGGGTAAATCCAGGAACTTCCTTTGAAGACCTACCCGACGATTGGGTATGCCCGGTATGTGGTGCTGGCAAAGATGATTTTGAAGAGGTGAGTTAGAAATGGCTGTAAAAAAGATAAAAAAAGACATCTACTGGGTAGGAGCGATTGACTGGGATAGAAGGCTATTTGATGAACTCATTCCTCTTCCCGAGGGCACAAGTTATAATGCTTACCTGGTAAAAGGGCGGGAGAAGACAGCTTTAATCGATACGGTTGACCCAACCAAAGAAGATGATTTATTGGGTAATTTAGATGATTTAGAAATAGAGCATCTGGATTATATTGTGGTAAATCATGCCGAACAGGACCATTCCGGGGCACTTCCTCTCATGTTAGAACTATATTCGGAAGCGAAGATAGTTACTAATGAGAAATGTAAAAATATGCTGATAGAACATCTTCTTATTAAAGAAGACAGAATTATGACCGTAAATGATAATGATAGTCTTTCTTTAGGGGGAAAAACTCTAAGATTCATATTTGCTCCCTGGACGCATTGGCCGGAAACTATGTTAACTTACTTAGAGGAGGATAAGATTTTGTTCAGTTGTGACTTGTTCGGGGCACATCTTGCCGAGAGTGATTTATGGGTGAATGATGAGTCTAAAGTTTATTTTGCCGCCAAACGTTATTATGCAGAGATTATGATGCCTTTCCGCAGCAATATCAAAAAACATTTAGAGAGATTAAAAGAATTAGAGATTAAAACTGTTGCCCCCAGTCACGGTCAGATCTATTCTCATCCGGAGTTTATTTTGTCGGCTTACAGAGAATGGATTTCTGATGAGGTGGAGAATGAAGTAATCATCCCCTATGTTTCTATGCATGGCAGTGTCGAGGAGATGGTGTATATCTTAAGTGAAGAATTAATAAAAAAGGGGATAACCGTAAAACTCTTTAATCTTTCCAGGACCGATATAGGCGCATTAGCGATAGCTTTAGTAGATGCTGCCACCATTGTCATTGGCTCACCTACGGTTTTAGCCGGCGCACATCCTCAGGTAATCTCAGCAGTTTACCTGGCTAATGCCTTAAGACCAAAATTAAGATATGCCTCGGTTATCGGTTCTTATGGGTGGGGAGGAAAGATGCTGGAAAATATTAGTGCAATGATCGGCAATTTAAAAGTGGAGGTCCTTTCTCCGGTGATAATAAAGGGCTACCCTAAAGAAGAAGATTACAATTCTTTAATAAAATTAGCCGGTGAAATAGCAGAAAAACATAAAAATTTGTAAATGTCAAATAAATATACTTTGTATAAAAATTGTGAGGAGGATAAAAAAATGAAAGATTTAAAAGGAACAAAAACTGAAAAAAATTTAATGGAAGCCTTTGCCGGGGAATCCCAGGCCAGAAATAAATATACTTACTTTGCTTCCAAGGCCAAAAAGGAAGGGTATGAACAGATTGCTTCTATTTTTTTAGAAACAGCTGAAAACGAAAAGGAACATGCCAAACTCCATTTTAAAGAATTAGCCGGAATCGGAAGCACTATTGATAATTTAAAAGCAGCCGCCGCCGGTGAAAATTTCGAATGGACAGAAATGTATCTCCGTATGGCCAAAGAAGCAAAAGAAGAAGGGTTTGAGAAGATTGCGAAGATGTTTGAAGGGATCGCCGCAATTGAAAAAGAACATGAGGAGCGTTATAAGAAGCTACTTAAAAATATAGAAGGTTGTCAAGTTTTTAAAAAAGAAGGAAAAACTTTCTGGAAATGTCGAAATTGCGGTAATATCTATGAAGGGGTTGAAGCACCGGAAATCTGTCCGATATGCAAGCATCCCCGGGCTTATTATGAATTAAAGGATAAAAATTATTAAATTGAATCATCATCAAAGATAGTCAAAAATATTTTACCATTTAGGGAGGATAAATATAAACATGACCCAAGAAAAGAAAACCTTAAAAGAAAGAGTAGAAACCGCTTTAGAAAAAATAAAACCGGCACTTCAGGCCGACGGGGGGAATGTGGAGCTGGTAGAAGTTACTCCGGGGGGGATAGTAAAAGTTAAATTAACCGGTGCCTGCTATGGTTGTCCGATGAGTCAGATGACCTTAAAGATGGGTATCGGTAGATCCTTAAAAAAGGAAGTACCGGAAGTAAAGGAAGTTGTTGAAGTATAGAACTTTCTATATTAGAACAGGAAAAAGGGGTAACTGACTTTTTTCTTTTTTGATTAGAAACAATCTCTAGTTTATATAGAGACAAGTTAGATTATTTGTCATTCCT
>JADBKX010000061.1 GCA_014894735.1 Candidatus Sediminicultor sextus
GTAAGTATGAATAGCAAATATTTGGGCTCTTAAAAGTGATGAAGTAAAAAGAATAGAATATACAATTTATTTTTTGTTGATTTGGAGAAAAGTAAAAATGATAAAACCCGATAAGTATTTACCAAAATATTATCAACTAAAAGAATACCTAAAGCAGATGATTCAAAATGGAGAGATTATTCCGGCGCAAAAGCTGCCTTCAGAAAGTGACCTTGTTCGTCAGTTTAAAATAAGCAGACATACGGTTCGCCATTCTTTTAGTGAGTTAGAAAATGAAGGATGGTTATATAGAGAACAGGGGAAAGGTACATTTTGCGCTTACAGAGGAAGTAAAAAAGAGCAGAAAATAGCTGTTCTAACCACCTATATTTCTAACTATATTTTTCCCTCTATTATGAGAGGTATTGAGGAAACATTGTGTGAATCAGGTTTTTCCTTTAGTATTGCCAGCACAGGCAATAATAAACACAAAGAAGAAGAATGTATGAAAAGATTCTTAGAACAAGATATATCTGGTATAATTGTGGAACCGACAAAAAGTGCTAAACCAAATATCAACAAAAAATACTTTCAGGAACTAGATAAACGCCATATCCCATATCTACTATTACATGCCACCTATCCTGATTTAGATTCTGCCTATGTAATTATGGATGACGAAAAAGGTGGCTTTATTGCTGCACAATATTTATTAAAGCTAGGTCATAAAGATATAGCTGGAATATTTTTATCTGATGATTTACAAGGTATAAGACGACAGGCCGGTTTTTTGTCTGCTTTAAAGAAATATAATGTTACTGTAAATAATGAATTTTTAGGTAATTATAAAACTGAGCAGATGTTTTCTTTCCCATACAATTTTACTATAAACTTGTTGAAAAAGAAAAATCGACCAACTGCTATTGTTTGTTATAATGACCAAATAGCTATTCAGGTTATGGAGGCTATTCGTCGTAGTAACTTAAAGATTCCCCAGGATATTTCATTGGTAGGATACGACAATTCAAATTTAGCAGTTGCTACTGAGGTAAAATTAACCACTATTAAGCATCCAAAAGAAGAGATGGGCAAACGGGTAGCACACATGATAATAGATATGATTAATGGAGAGGTAAAAAAGCCGTACTTTGTGTATGAGCCGGAGCTTATTATACGAAGCTCTTGTAAAACATTCCCAAAATAAGGTAAAATTTGCGGAGAGTGTCCTCATAAGGGAATGGACTTTGTATTTATGATATTAATGTGTGAGAAAAATTATGTTGGGAGGAAGATGAGAGAATGTTGGAGAATCTGAAAAAGGAAGTATACCGGGCTCACATAAAACTTTGGGAGAATAGATTAGTTATGTGGACATCCGGGAACGTAAGCGCTCGGGATCCTAAAACTGATCTTGTTGTTATCAAACCGAGTGGCGTGTCTTACGACAAATTGTTACCTGACAATTTAGTAGTTGTTGATTTAAATGGCAATATCATAGAAGGAAACCTAAAACCGTCTGTAGATATGGCAACCCATCTTTACGTTTATAAACATATGCCAGAGGTTATGTCTGTAATCCATACTCATTCTACTTACGCCAGTGCTTTTGCGGCTATAGGTAAGCCCATTCCGGTTTGCCTTACGGCTATGGCGGATTTCTTCGGTCGTGATATACCTGTAGGAGAACTTGTACTGATAGGAGAAGAAGAAATAGGCAAGGAAATTGTTAGGAAGATCGGTAACTCAAAAGCTATCATAATGAAAAATCACGGACCTTTTACCATAGGTGCAAGTGTTAATGAGGCTTTACAGGCTGCAATATTTTTGGAAGAAACTGCAAAAGTTTTGATTATGTCCAGGATCTTGGGAGAACCACAACCTATCCCAGAATCTATGGTAAAAATACTTCATAAAAACTATAACGAAAAATACGGACAATAAAGGAGATAAAATATTATGCGTAATGAATATCTTTTAGGTACAGATATAGGTACACAGGGTACAAAAACGGTACTGGTAAATCCTGATGGCAAAATAATCTCTTCTGCATTTTCTGAGTATGATGTAATAAAACCAAAACCTTCCTGGGCAGAACAATGGCCGGATGTATGGGTAAAAGCCACCTTTGATACCATTAGAGATACATTAGAGAAATCAAAAGTGAAACCTTCCGATATCGCTGGAATTGCCTTGAGTGGACTTTATGGCGGCTCAGGTATACCCCTTGATAAAGATATGAAACCTATAAGACCCTGTCTTATATGGATGGATAGGCGGGCAACGGATGAAGTACAATGGGTAAAGAAAAATGTTGATAAAGATAAGATATTTGAAATTACTGGTAATTATGTCGATTCTTACTATGGATTTACCAAGATGATGTGGATTAAGAATAATGAACCGGATAATTGGAAACAGATATCCCGGTTTATAACCCCTAAAGATTATGTCATATACCAATTAACCGGAGAAAATATTACAGACTTTTCATCAGCCGGAAACATTGGTGGGGTTTTTGACCTAAAGAAACGAACTTGGTCAGAGGAGATGTGCAAGGTACTCGGTATACCTATGTCAATGTTACCACAGCAAATTGTAAAATCTGCAGATGTTGTAGGTAAAATAACCAAAGAAGCCTCTAAATTGTGCGGCTTGCTGGAAGGAACACCGGTGGTAGCCGGAGGTATAGATGCCCCGGTAGCTTCCTTAAGTGCAGGTGTTTTAGAAGAGAAAAGCCATGTTGCTATGGCAGGAACCTCTATCTGTTGGGGGGTCGTTCATAAAGGACAACATCTGTCTCCTAAATTAGTAAGTTTTCCCTATGTGGCATACGATGATGAAATGATATATACTTTTGGCGGAGCGGCAACAGCAGGTGGCATCGTTAGATGGTTTAGGGATCAATTCTGCGTTAAAGAGCGAGAAGCGGAAAGGGATTTGAATATATCAGCCTATAGACTCTTGGATGAAGAGGTAGAAGATATTCCTCCTGGTTCAGAGGGACTTTTGTTATTACCCTATTTTATGGGTGAACGTTCGCCGATATGGGATCCTGATGCGAAAGGAACTATAATAGGTTTGACCTTATACCATACAAGGAAACATGTTTACAGGGCAATTTTAGAAGGTGTGGCATACTCTTTACGCCACAATATAGAAGCAGGATTAGAAAGTGGGTTAGAGTTGGCAGAAGAATGTATTATGGTAGGAGGGGCAACCAGATCTCCATTGTGGATGAAGATGTTTTCAGATGTAACCGGATATCCGATAAAAACTCTCGCACAAAATGTGGAGGCTCCTTATGGAGATGCCTTACTAGCTGGTGTGGGAACAGGTGTTTTAGATTCCTACGAAAGGATTAAAGATTGGGTACGATTCGACAAAACCATTTATCCTGATAAAAAAGCGAAAAAGATATATGATCAGTATTTTATAGAATACAAGAAAGCATACAAGTCTTTGAAGGATATTATGAAAAGGTTAGGTAAAATAAAGTAAAGTTTGAATTTCTGCAGCTGTCTCCTCTGACAAAGTTAAGTAAAGGGAGGTGAAGAAGAATTTAGTTAATTAGAAATTAAGAAGAAAGTTACTATATTAATTTTTTAAGGAGGTTTGTATCTATGAAAAAGTTATTCACTATTTTTCTTTTTGTGCTTCTTCTTTCTGTAACAGTTAATGCAGCTGCTAACATGGAAATTACTTTCTGGACTCACGAGGACCCCAATAGAACGGAAATTGAAGATAGATATATTGCTGAATTTGAGCAGGCCAATCCAGGAGTTACCATCAAGAGAGTTACCAGTGGTTCAGGCCAAATTCAGGAATTGGTTTTGACTGCCTTTGCTGCTAATCAAGGTCCGGATATCTTCAATATGTCGATTGAAGATGAATATGCCTATATAGCCAATGAGCGTCTTGCTCCCCTCGATTTTCAGGCGGCAGGTTATCCCAGTCTGCAGGCAGTTTACGATGCTTATATCCCCGGGGTGTTAGATCCGGTAACCTATAAAGGACAGCTTTATGGACTGCCATTAGAGTTAACTAATTGGTGTATCTTTATTAATAAAAAAGTATTTAGGGATGCTGGATTAGATCCTGAAAAGGATTATCCCAAAACCTGGGAAGAAATGGTGGAGGTATCAGATAAGTTATGTATACGTGAAGGTGAAATTCTTAACAGAAGAGGATTTGATTTCAGATACCCCTATTATCTTGTAGCCATGGTACCTATGGTTGAACAGCTCGGAGGACAGTTAATTAGCGATGATGGTAAAACTGCTATTGTCAATGACGAAGCCTGGTTAAAATTTCTTAAATTTATGCAGGAATGGGGACCCAGCGGCAGAAATCTTGGTTCACCGACTTATACTAATGCCAGGTCACTTTTTAATAAAGATAATAATGATATAGCCATGTGTCATACCGGTCTTTATCAAGAAGGAAGAATCAAGAATGACAATCTCAATTTCTACAATAGTGGAGAATGGATGGTCGTCCCCTTCCCGGTATTTAAAGACGCAGTAAAAGATGTTTCTGCAGCCTATTATGGACATTATTATATGGTCAATGGTCAGAAACCGAAAGAAAATCAGCAAATGGCCTGGAAATTTGTGGCTTATATGCTCAGCCATCCAGAAGAATATCTGACCAAAGTCAATATTGTCCAGCCTACAGTTGAACTTATGAATTCAGAGACCTATAAATCTATGCCTTACTCCGATGTGTTTACCAATGATATGGCAAAAGCTCATATCGTATATTATGGAGAGAATAGTGCCAAAATTCAGTCACTCATCAGAGAAGCAGTTGAATCTGTTATGTTGGCTGGAGTTTCACCGGAAGATGCATTGAAAACATTAAAGAGAAAAGTTCAGGAAGTACTCGACGAAGGATAATAGTTTTAGTTGAAACCACAGGGCTGGGTTATTATTTAGCTTAGCCCTGTGTTTCTCACAGAAGGAGTATAGTTGATGAGTAGACGGACACCAGGCTATAGCATTGAACGAAAAAAATCCCGTTGGGGATGGATATTTGTTACTCCTACTCTTATCTTTTTTTTACTCTTTAGCTTCTATCCGATTTTCAATGCCTTTTATACCAGCTTATTTAATAAAAAGCTGTTATCGTTAAAACCACCTGCTTTTATCGGGCTTGGTAATTATAGTTATCTTCTTAAATCTCCAGATTTCTGGGATTCCATCAGAGCTACCTTAGTTTTTACTCTGGGAACTTTTACACCCTTATTAATATTTAGCCTTATATTTGCTATTTTTATAATGTCCAGAAAGAGATTTCAGAATTTTTTCCAGATAGCTTATTATTCTCCCGCTGTTTTGTCATCCGTAGTGGCGGCAGTAATCTGGTTATTAATCTTTGACCCCAGGGGGCTGGGTAATCAGTGGCTAAATTTGATGATGAACACTCCTGGCATTGACCACAAGTGGCTGGCTAATTCAGTGATGGTTCAAATGTCTACTATGCTGGTTTATTTTTGGAAATATGTGGGGTACTTTACTATAATTTTTATTGTAGGATTGGCATCGATTCCTCAAAGTATCTATGAAGCTGCCAAAATAGATGGAGCAAATGATTGGAAAAATTTTTGGTATATTACTCTTCCGCTTTTGAAGCCAACCACTATTTTAGTTTCTATTATTTCTATGCTTCAGTGTTTGAGAACCTTCAGTACTCAGTATTTATTTACTCAAGGAGGAGCACCGTTAGCTCCTATAAATGTAATAACTTTAAATATTTATCATACTGCCATAAGAGATCATCAGATTGGCAGAGCAAGTGCTATGAGTATTATTTTATTTGTTATTATGATGTTATTTACCTGGGTGCAATTTAAATCTTCCCGGGCTGATGAAATTAGTTATTAAGGAGAAAATTTATTATGGACTATGACCTGACTATAAAAAAGAATAGGATTTTTAATCAATCCTTAATAATAGATATATTTATTTGGGCGTTTCTCATCCTGGCGGCTCTGTTTATTCTTGCTCCTACCATATTTATGTTTACTGCCTCTCTAATGCCGGCAAACGATATTTTAAAAATGCCTTATCGATGGATTCCGAAGGGTTTTTATTGGCGGAATTATTGGCAGGGGATAAGGGGTAATGATGGGAGTTTTATCTATATCAGAAATATTTTAAATTCCTTAATAGTAGCTTCAGTAGTATCTGCTACTACGGTAATTTTATCAGCCCTGGCCGGATTTGGTCTGGCCAAATATTATTTCAAAGGTAGAAATCTTGTCTTTATGATGATTATGGCCACCATGATGATACCTTTTGAGGCTATAATGATCCCCCTTTATCTGGTCACTACTAAATTAGGAATTCAGGATTCTTATGCTGGATTGATAGCTCCTTTTTTAGTCAATGCATTTGGCGTATTTTTAATGAGGCAATATTTTATTACTTTCCCTGATGAAATATTGGATGCGGCCAGGATAGATGGAGCGAGCGAACTGATGATTTTCAGAACAATTATTTTACCGAATAGTATTCCAGCTGTGGCAACTCTGGCCATTCTTACTTTTAAAGCTCAATGGGATAATTTATTATGGCCCTTGCTGGTGGTGCAGAGTGAAGAGATGAAAACCATACCTTTATATATTGTTAAATTTATGTCGGAAAAACATACTGATGAGGGGGCAATGATGGCAGTTGCTGCCATAGCGAGTATTCCGATACTGATGGTATTTTTTAAACTATCTAAATATTTCCTGGGTGGCGCAGCCCTGTATTCATCAAGGAAAGGATAATCAAGATAATTATGAAGACACTTTATATTTTTGATATGGGCGGTGTTCTATGTTGTGACTTTAATAATATTCCTGTTATAAGCGCTTACCTGGGAATTACTGAAGAAAATTTCTTTGTTTGTGCTGGTGAAAATTTTAGAGAACTTCTTAATGGGAAGATTAACAGTAACGAATTTTGGGTAAGATTTTCTTTAAGATATGGTAAGAAAGTAAAAGAAGAATTATTTGGTAAATTTTTTAACCCGGGAATAATCCAAAGAACAAAGAATATAATAGAAGAGCTAAGAAATAATTCAAGAGTTGTTTGTGGCACCAACACTATTGATTCGCATTATTACTATCTTTTAAATCAAGGTAGTTACGATATCTTCGATGAGGTTTATGCCTCTAACTTAATGGGCATATCCAAACCTGACCCGGATTTTTACTGGCATATTTTAAGGAAGGAGGGGATTAAGCCCGAAAACACAGTCTTTGTGGATGATATCGAAGAGAATATCATTTCTGCTCAAAAAATCGGTATCAACTCTATCCTTTTTACCGATGCCGATTCTTTAAAACGGCAAATAAAAACATTAAGCCTTTACGAGTGATTATAAGATAGAGACACAGAATTAAAAATAATATTATTGTGATTGTAGGAAGTATAACAATCCCAATTTTACATTCCTTAATTTCAAAGTTTATTTTATATATTTTTGTGAAATGGCTGTAAACCTTACCTATTAAAAAGTTAATGAAAACTACTACTAAATGGGTAAAGAAAGAGGAGATAATATGATAGGGATTAAAAATGCCCGAATTGTAGAGAAGGATCAATTGAAAACGGTAAATATATATATTGAAAAAGGGAAGATAAAAAGTATTGTGCCTGGGGGTGGGGCTTTACTCCCTGTTGAAAAAGTAATTGATGCAAAGGAACACGTAGTATTTCCCGGTTTTATTGACCCTCATGTCCATTTTGATGACCCCGGGTTTACCGAGAGAGAAGATTTCGAAACCGGGACCAGGAGTGCAGCAGCTGGTGGGATTACTACAGTTATCGATATGCCCTGCACTTCCATTCCTCCGGTTACTAATGGTCTAAACTTTGATTACAAATTAAATATAGTAAAACCAAAAGCTTATGTGGATTTTGCTTTCTGGGGAGGGGTGACTCCCGAGCAGGTTGAATCAGGGGAATATAAAAAAAGTTTGAAAGAATTAAAAGATAGAGGTATTGTTGGGGTAAAATTTTACACCATTTCCGGGATGGAACTCTATCCCAGGATGTCTGTCCCCTATATGGATAAAGTCTTCAGATTAATGAAAGAATTAAACCTGGTGTGTGCAATACATGCTGAAGATTATTATCTGGTGGATTATTATTCTCATTTGATGCAGGAGATGGGGAGAGAAGATCCCGAGAGTTGGTCTCTAGGAAGGACATATGAGGCAGAGCCAGAAGCAATATGGTCGGTAGTGGGAATTACTGAAAAAGTTGGGAATAAACTTCATATTGTTCACCTTTCTACCAAAGAAGGGTTAAATGTTATTCGATGGGCGAAAACTCAAGGGTTAAATGTGAGCGCTGAAACCTGTCCACAATATTTGGTTTTCACAACGGAAGATTTTAAAAAGATGGGTTCAATATTAAAAATTGCTCCACCTTTACGCAAAGAAGAGGATAGGGAAGAACTTTGGAGAGGGTTGAAAGATGGTTCAATCGATTTTATCTGTACCGACCACGCCGCCGGAAAATACCCGGAGGAAAAATCATTTCCTAATATCTGGAAAAATTATGCAGGTATCCCCGGTACACAGTTAGCTGTTCCAATGATGCTTCATTACGGATATCACCAAGGAAGGCTCACCTTGAGTGAGGTTCAGAAACTGATGTCAGAAAATACAGCTAAAAGATACGGGCTTTATCCTCAAAAAGGAATAATAAAAGTTGGGAGTGATGCAGATTTTACCATTGTAGATTTAGACAAGAAATGGGTGGTAGAACCATCAAAATTAGAAAGTAAAGGTAAATATTCTCCGCTTGCCGGAAAAAAAATAAAAGGACAGATTTATATGACTATTGTTCGTGGAGAAGTAATATACCAGGAAGATAGAGGAATTATTGGCGAAAAAGGGTTTGGAAAAATTTTGCAATTTAAAGTATAATATATAATATAAAAATAGTGGCAGATATAAAAGATTATTTCTTTATATTTGTATATTCTTTTGGAAAAAAAATAAAAGGAGGAAAAAAATGTTAACAAAATCACTAAAAGGTAAAGATTTTATCAGTTTGATGGATTATTCCAGAGAGGAATTAGAGACTATTCTTGAGGTAGCTATGGACTTAAAGAGAAAATTAGCAATGGGAGAACCACATGAATATCTAAAGAATAAAACTTTAGGAATGATTTTTGCTAATCCTTCCACCCGAACAAGAACTTCATTTGAAGCTGCAATGACCCAATTAGGCGGGCATGCTCAATTCCACACCCCTGAGGTAATGCAGATCGCCCATCACGAAACCTGGATTGATACAGCCAAGGTATTAGACCGGTATATTGATGGAATAATGATTCGCATGTATGGAATAGGGAAGTATGGATCAGCCAGGGAAATATTAAATGTTATGGCTGAGAGTGCAGAAATTCCTATTTTTAATGCCCTTGACGATAAGGAACATCCTTGTCAGATTATTGCTGATATTATGACGATGATGGAGAAACTTGGTCCGAATTGGAAAGAGAAAAAGATAGTAATGAGCTGGGCTTATTCAGGAAGAGTAAAATCTGCCGGAGTTCCACAAACCATGGCTATCGCCGCTTCATTACTCGGGATGAATCTAACCCTTGCTTATCCGGAAAAGTATGATGTTGATCCAGATTATATGGCTTTTGCAAAAAAAGAATCAGAAAAGAGCGGAGCAAAGATTGAGGTAGTGCATGATGTTTATGAAGCTTCAAAAGGAGCAGATGTTATTTATGCCAAGAGCTGGGGAAGCTTTTTAATGAACACAGAAGAGGATACAGAATACAGAAAACAATTTAAAGAAGATTGGAAAATTTCCAAAAAGCATTTTGACCTAGCTAATAAAAAAGCAATCTTTATGCACTGCTTACCGGCTGATAGAAATAATGAAGTAACAGATGAAATAATTGATGGACCTATGTCAGTGGTATACGATGAAGCAGAGAATAGACTCCATACCGAAAAGGCAATTCTTGCCTTATCGATGAAATAACCTTTAGGAGGTAAAAAATGACAGAATTATATAAGAAACATTTAATTACTACCCAGGATTGGGAAAAGGAAGGGCTTGATAAAATACTCGCGGTTGCTAAAGATATGAAAAAACACCGCTATGAAAAGCCTTATACCGAGGTTCTTAGAGATAAAACATTTCTGATGTTCTTCTACAATCCTTCAGTCAGAACCAGACAATCATTTGAAGCAGCTGCCACGGAGTTAGGTGGACATGCTCAATTCCTTGAACCCAAATCTATGAGATTAAAAGAGAAGGGGAAAGCAGGAGAAACAGTTGAGGATGCCGCAAAAGTTATGAGCAGATATGCTGTAGGGTTAGGAATCAGAATATTGGAAGATGCGATTGAAGAGTATGGACAGGGAGAAGAACTGCTTAGAGAATATGCTAAATATTCATCCATCCCTATTGTTTCTATGGCTCACGATAAATATCATCCCTGTCAGGGACTGGCGGATTTGATGGGACTTCAGGAACATATAGGTGAAGTAAAGGGTAAAAAAATAACTATGATGTGGGGTTATTCTTCCATGGTGCGTTCCTGGAGTTCTGTGCAGGAAGATATCTTACTTCTTCCCAGGTATGGTATGGACTTTACCCTAACTTATCCCGAGGGGTTTGACCTTGATCCAAAAGTAATTGCCCAGGCTAAAAAGAATGCTGAAGCCACGGGAGCAAAATTTGAGATTACCCATGATAGGTTTGAAGCGGTAAAAGGAGCACAGGTCGTATATGCCCGGCAATGGATGAGTCCAAAAAGATACAGTATAGGAAAAGAAGAGGATAAGAAATTGGCTTTAAAATATCAGGATTGGAGATTTACTAAAGAGCTTAATTCATTTACCGATAACGCTTATTATATTCATCCTATGCCTGTAGACCGGGGAAATGAAGTAGACGATGAAGTAGCCAGCGGTCCACGCTCCATTATTTACGACATAGCTGAAAATAGATTGCATGTTCAAAAAGCCATTATGGCATTGACTATGGCGAAAGGATGGAAATAAAAAATGACTAAATTGGCAGTATTAGCTATCGGAGGAAACTCTCTTATTAAAGATAAGCAGCATGAAAAAGTGGAAGACCAGTATGATGCAGTATGTGAAACAGCCAAACACATTGCCGGAATGATTGAGCAGGGTTATGATGTAGTGGTTACTCATGGCAACGGTCCTCAGGTAGGGTTTATTTTAAGACGTTCGGAAATTGCGCAGGAAGTAGGAGGGATGCATATAGTACCTTTGGTTAATTGCGGAGCAGATACTCAAGGGGCTATCGGATATCAGATTCAGCAGGCGCTCTATAACGAATTTAAGAAAAGAGGTATTAATAAGAATACAGCTACAGTAGTAACTCAGGTGGTGGTAGATAAAAATGATTCTGCATTTCAAAACCCCGCAAAGCCAATCGGGACATTTTATACCAAAGAACGGGCAGAAGAACTGCAAAAGGAACACCCTGATTGGGTGATTATTGATGATGTGGGAAGAGGATACAGAAGAGTCGTGCCTTCTCCTATGCCGGTAGAAATTGTAGAACAGGAAGCCATTAAGATATTAGTAAAAAGTGGTTTTAGTGTGGTTGGTGTTGGCGGAGGCGGAATTCCGGTACTTCGTAATAAGGATGGTAGACTGGAAGGTGTAGATGCGGTTATCGACAAAGATAATGCCTCAAGTCTACTGGCTATCAATATTCATGCGGATGTCTTCGTTATTTCCACAGCAGTAGAAAAAGTATGTTTGAATTTCAATAAACCAAATCAAATGACCTTGGACAAATTAACTGTGGCAAAGGCTAAAAAATATATCGAGGAAGGACATTTTGCCAAGGGAAGTATGCTTCCCAAAATTCAAGCGATTGTAAGATTCCTGGAAGCCGGAGGAAAAAAGGCAATAGTTACTAATCCGGAATCGTTAGAAAAAGCACTAAAAGGCGAAACGGGAACCCATATCTATCCCTAGGAGAGATTATTGCTAAAAATTCATAATTTCTTAAGGAGGTGGTAGTCTAAAGAAAGAGATGAATAAGTTTTAAGTAGAAAAAATAAATAAAAAAGGAGAAAAATATGAAAAATTTAAAAGTACTTGTAGTAATACTTATGTTAGTTATGTTAGTCAGTATCTTTGTAGGTGTAGGACAAGCAGAAGAAAAGATCAAAGTAGCTTTCATCTATGTAGGGCCTCATAATGATGGTGGATGGTCACAAGCTCATGATGAAGGCAGAATCTATTTAGAAGAAAAACTTCCTTATGTGGAAACAGCTTACTCGGAGACTGTTCCGGAGGGAGCTCCCTGTGAAAAGGTTATTAGAGATTACTGTAACCAGGGTTACAAAGTAATCTTTACCACCAGTTTTGGATTTATGGATCCCACTTTTAATGCAGCTAAAGATTATCCTGATGTAATTTTCGAACACTGTTCTGGCTACAAAACTTTAGATAATTTGGGAAATTATTTTGGTAGAATATATCAAGCGGACTATCTTTCTGGTTTAGTTGCCGGGATGATGACTAAATCTAATTATATCGGTTTTGTTGCTCCTTTCCCTATTCCGGAAGTGGTAAGAGAAATAGATTCATTTGCTATCGGAATGAGAGAGGTTAATCCTGATGCGGAGGTCCATGTAATCTGGTTAAACTCCTGGTTGGATCCGGTCCAGGAAGCTAATGCTGCCCAGACCTTTTTAGCTAATGGTGCGGATATTATTGCCAGTGGTATGGATACCCCTGCTTCACTGCAAGTTGCTGAAAAAGCCGGGAAGTATGGAATAGGTTATGATAAAGATATGGCTGCCGCCGCTCCCAAGGCATGTTTAACCTCTCGTATCTGGCATTGGGGCTTATATTATGTACAGGTTCTCGAAGCAGTTCATAATGGCACCTGGAAAGCGGGATCATACTGGAAAGGAATGGAAACTGGTCTAGTTGAGCTTGCCCCCTACGGACCGATGGTACCTCAGGATGTCCGAGATTATGTAGACAAGAGAAAACAGGAAATAATAGAAGGAAAATTTGAGTGCTTTACCGGACCACTTTATGATCAAGATGGAAAATTAGCGGTGAAAGAAGGAGAAGAAATTCCCGATGCCGATAAATTAAGCCTTCAATGGTTTGTTGAGGGAGTTATCGGAACTATACCTAAATAATTGATAAAACCCCGGGTAGTAGTTTTCTTTATTGCCCGGGGTAATTTTTTATTTTAAATTTTTGAGGGAATAAATGGGCGAAATAGTCCTTCAAGCAAAAAATATTAGCAAGCATTTTCCCGGTGTTCTGGCCAATGATCATATAAATTTTGATTTAAGAAAAGGTGAGATTCACACTCTTCTCGGTGAAAATGGAGCGGGAAAAACTACTTTAATGAATATTCTGGATGGTATCTACTATCCCGATGAGGGAGAGATTTATCTGAATGGGAAAAAGGTGGATATTCGCTCTCCCTTTGAGGCAACTAAAAATGGCATCGGAATGATTCATCAGCATTTTATGTTAGTAGATACTCTTACGGTCCTGGAAAATGTGGTATTGGGCCTTGAATCTCAGGGATTTTACCTTGATAAAAAAAATATTTCTGAAAAAATTGCGGAGATATCCAAAAATTATAATCTGGACATCAACCCCTATGCCAAGATATGGCAGCTTTCTGTGGGAGAACAGCAAAGGGTAGAAATTATAAAGACTTTATTTAGAGGGGTAAAGATTCTTATTATGGATGAACCTACTGCAGTATTGACCCCTCAGGAAGCAGATTCTTTGTTTAAGATATTAAGAAGAATGATCAAAGAAGACAAATCTATTATTTTTATCAGTCATAAATTAGATGAAGTTATGAAAATATCTGACCGAATTACAGTTTTAAGAAAAGGGAAATTAGTAGGTACAGTAGATAAAAAAGAGATTAATCAAAAAGAATTAGCTAAAATGATGGTGGGAAGAGAAGTTCTCTTTAGATTGGATAGAAATCCAATACGTAGAAAAGGCGAGGTCCTTAAAATAGAAGACTTAGAAACTCATAATGATAAAGGTATAAAAATTTTAAAAGGAGTAAATTTTTCCATTCACGGAGGAGAAATTTTCGGATTGGCCGGAGTTTCCGGGAATGGACAAAAAGAATTAGCTGAGGTCATTGTTGGTTTAAGAAGAGCAATTGCCGGGAAAGTTTATATAAAAGGTGAAGAGGTAACTAATCTTTGTCCCAAAGCTATTACTAAAGAAGGGACAAATTATATTCCTCCCGATCGGCTTAAAGTAGGGCTGGTGCCCAATCTTAGTACGGTAGAAAATGCTATCCTCAGGCGGTATGATAGAGAGCCGATCTCCCGGGGGATTTTTTTAAATTATGAGGAAGCTGCTAAATATACCAGAGAATTAATCAAGCAATTCAATATTATGGTACCCAGAGAAAACGTTCCGGTAAAATTTCTATCCGGAGGTAATTTACAGAAACTGATTTTAGCCCGAGAAATCAGAGAGGAACCAGCTTTATTGATAGCGGTTCATCCCAGTCGCGGGTTAGATGTAGGCGCTACCGAATTTATCCGGAAAAAATTATTAGAAGAAAGAGACCAAGGTGTGGCCATACTGCTCATATCAGAAGATCTTGAGGAATTACTGATGATTTCCGATCGAATTGGGGTAATCTATGAGGGTGAAATTGTGGGTATGGTGGATATAGATTCTGCCAATATTAATGAAATAGGATTGATGATGGCTGGGGTGCATAAAAATCCTTTGCTCAAGGGAGAAGAGAATGTTAAAGTTTGAGAAGAGAGAAAATATACCCCTTCATTTGCGTATTCTCATTCCCTTAATATCTATTCTTTTGGGTGTGTTGATTGGTGGTATTGCCGTGATGTTTTCCCAGGTAAATCCTCTTACGGTATATAAAGCGATATTTATCGGTGCCTTTGGAAGTACCTATGTATTTTCCGAAACTATTGTAGTTGCCATTCCTCTTCTTCTTATCTCGGTTGGTCTTATCCTGGTTTTTAAAATGAACTACTGGAATATAGGTGCCTATGGGCAGTATATTATGGGGGCAATTTTTAGTACCTATTTTGCCCTTAATTCTGCGGAAACGATATCCAGACCAATTCTTCTTATGGTGATGTGTATTGCCGGGATGGTCGGAGGAGCCCTCTGGGCGCTGATACCGGCTGCCCTGAAAGCATATTGGAAAGTAAATGAAGTCATAGCTACTCTATTATTAAATTATATTGCTCTTTATATCTTACAATTTTTAATGTATGGTCCCTGGAGAAATCCACGCAGCTTTGGGTTTCCCCTTACCAAAATCTTTGACTTAAATGCTCAATTACCTAAATTAATTTCACATACGAGAATACACCTGGGATTAATTTTTGGAATTATTGCCGCTATTATTATCTGGATTATTATTAAAAAGACCAAATTTGGTTATGAAATCAGGGTGATTGGAGAAAATGAGATAGCTGCCAGGTATGCTGGTATAAATATTGCGAAAAATATTATTCTAGCCATGGTTATAAGCGGGGGTCTGGCTGGTCTGGCTGGTATGGCTCAGATCTCGGGGATTATCCATATGTTACAAATTGAGATTAATCCTGACTACGGATATACTGCAATTATTGTAGCCTGGCTTTCTGGTCTTAATTCTCTGACCGCCATGATAGTTTCTTTTTTCTTAGGAGGATTATTTGCCGGGGCCTCTCAAATACAGATGACTATGAAAGTTCCTATAGGAATTGTTGGGCTGATAGAAAGTTCGATTCTTTTCTTTCTTTTGGGAGGGGCAATCCTCACTAATTATAAACTCAATTATAAAGGGAGAAAGATTATATGAGACCAGATGCTTATGCAATTACCATAATTCTTTTAGCGGCAACTGTTGAATCCGGAACCATATTGCTCTTTCCCATCATTGGCGAAATATTGACCGAACGTTCCGGAATTCTTAATCTGGGAATCGAAGGTATGATGATTATTGGAGCACTGGTAGGTTTTGCCACCGCCTTTATAACCGGTCAAATTTATTGGGCATTTTTTATGGGCATGCTGGCCGGCGGTTTAGCTTCCCTAATTCATGCTTTTATTTCTATTACCTTAAGGGGAAATCAGGTAGTAAGTGGTCTGGCTTTAAGTATTTTTGGTCTGGGAGTGACCAATTTTTATGGACAAGAATTTGTAAATTTGCAATTAGCCCATACTGTACCCCAAGTAATCATTCCAGGACTTTCCCAAATTCCCTTTTTTGGTTCCATCCTTTTCAAACAGGATTATATGGTGTATCTGTCCTATATTCTGGTAATTATAACCTGGTTTATTTTATTCAAAACTAAAACGGGAATCCAGCTAAGAGCGGTGGGACAAAATGCCCAGGCAGCTGATGCTATGGGAGTAAATGTATATAAAGTAAGATATTTCTGGACCTTCTTTGGGGGGTTGATGGCTGGAGCAGGAGGGGCTTATCTTACCCTTAATTGTGCCCCTTTCTGGTTAGATGGCATTACTGCCGGCCGGGGATGGGTGGCGATTGCTCTGGTAATATTTGCCAGGTGGAATCCCCCGTATGCCTTAATAGGTGCCTATTTATTTGGAGCAATTAATGCCCTCCAATTTCAACTTCAATCGATGGGAACCACCATTCCTTCAGCACTGCTTAGTATGCAGCCCTATTTTCTTACCTTTATATTAATTATTGTGGCAACTTTATTAGTAAAAGCTAAACATATCGGAGTTCCAAAAGAATTAGGAATTCCTTATGCCAGAGAGGAGAAATAGAGATGAGTTATGTAAAGAAATTAAAATGTCTAATATGTGGAACTGAATATAAATCTAAAGAAGTAAAATATAATTGTCCGAAATGCGGAGACGAAGGCGTTTTAGAAATCATTTATGATTATTCTAAAATAAAAAATGGTTTTAATCGGGAATCCCTCAAAAAAAATAAGGAATTTTCGATGTGGAGATATTTACCCCTTTTACCGGTGGACGATATAACTAAAATAGGACCGTCAAAAGTTGGGTGGACTCCTTTATATGAAGTAAAAAGAATAAGAGAAGATTTAGGGATATTAAATCTCTGGATTAAAGATGATGGGAGGAACCCGACTGCTTCTTTAAAAGACAGGCCCTCAGCTATTGCGATAGTAAAAGCTCGTGAATTAGGAGAAAAGATGGTTACCTGTGCCTCTACCGGTAATGCTGCTTCATCACTTGCGGGAGCTGCCGCGTCAGTAGGTTTAAAGAGTTATATATTTGTTCCCCAAACCGCACCGAGTGCCAAGATTGCCCAGCTTCTGGTATTTGGCTCAACCGTTTTTGCGGTAAGAGGAACCTATGACGAAGCCTTTGATCTGTCCATCGAAGCAACCAGAGAATTTGGCTGGTACAATCGAAATACTGCTTATAATCCCTATATGGTGGAAGGAAAGAAGACAGTTGCACTGGAAATTATTGAGCAGATGGATTTTGAAGTACCTGATTGTCTTTTTGTCCCGGTAGGAGATGGCGGTATCATCTCCGGGGTGGCTAAAGCGTATAAGGATATGTTTTCCTTAGGTTTTATTGATCATTTACCTAAACTGGTTGCGGTACAGGCAGAAGGTTGTAAACCGATTGTCGAGGCAGTAAATGGTGATGGTGAGGTGAAATTCGTGGAGCCGAATACCATTGCAGACAGCATTGCTGTAGGGATTCCCAGAAACCGCCTGATGGCAGTAAGAGATATAAAAGAATCGAAGGGATTTGGTATAGCGGTAAGTGACAAAGAGATACTTGAAGCGATTAAATATTTAGGCACAAAACAGGGAATTTTTGCTGAACCTGCGGGTTCTACCGCCTTTGCCGGCATGGTCAAAGCGCTAAAGCAAGGAAAAATCTCTAAGGGAGATAAAATTGTAGTATTAGTTACGGGAAACGGATTAAAGGATGTAAAAAGTGCCAAAAAAGCCGGAGGAGAGCCCCTGGTAATAGATCCCAATTTAGAAGCAGTAAAGGAGATAATGAACAAAAAGTGAAAGATGTGGAAAAAAAAGAATTAAACGAACTTCTTCAAGGGCTTATTCAGATTAAAAGTGTAAATCCTCCGGGAAATGAAAATCAAATTGCTAATTTTATAAAGAAATTTCTCTTAAAAAATAATATCCACTCCGAGTTAGTTCCTTTAGAAGAAGGCAGGAGTTCAGTGATTGCCAAAATTGAAGGAGAAGAAGAAAGAAATATTACTCTTTGCGGGCATGTAGATACGGTGAGGGTAAAAGAAGAGGATTGGGCGAAACCTGCCTTTCAAGGATTAATTGAAAACGGAAAAATGTATGGCCTAGGGGCATCAGATATGAAGGGTGGAGTGTCCGCCATCCTTTACGCAGCGGTACTTTTAAAAAGAAGAGGAATTGTTCCAAAAAAATCAGTTCAATTAGCCCTTACGGCAGATGAAGAATGGGGATATAGAGGAGCAAAAGATTTAGTTGAGGGGGGTTATTTTGACCGGACTGATTTTCTTATTATCGCCGAACCCTCTAATCTTCAAGTTTCTACCGGGGAAAAGGGAGAATTATGGATAAAATCTAAATTTTATGGAAAGTCTGCTCATGGTTCAACTCCTGAGGTAGGAGTAAATACCATCATCCCAGGGAGTGAGTTTGTGGTGAAGGTTACCGAAAGATATGAGAAAATATTTGAAGCAGACCCCTTTTGGGGTAAAACTTCAATGAATATTGGACAGTTTCACGGCGGGGTACAGGTAAATATTGTCCCTAATTATTCAGAGATACAGCTGGATTTCAGGGTAATTTCAGAAGAGGATAAAGAGAAAGTAGTAGAATTGGTCAAAAAGACCGGTGAAGAGATTGCAAAAAAGTATAAAGTGCGGTTTGCGGAAGATATTTTTAACTATCATCCCCCAATCTTTACCAGTTCGGATAATCCTTATGTGGAAAAGTTTCTGCAAGCAGCCGGAGCAAGGGAAGTAATAATTACCAAATACTGCACTGATGGAGCAACCATAATCCCAATAAAGAAAATGCCTTTTATTATTTTTGGCCCCGGTGATATTGCCCAGGCCCATCAAAATGATGAATATATTGAATTGGAATCTCTTTA
>JADBKX010000054.1 GCA_014894735.1 Candidatus Sediminicultor sextus
TATTTTTATTTGACAGAAATACTTCCACTGGGTCTATAGAGAATTTAATAGCCTTGGTCTTATAATGCATAGGAATTGCTATCTTAGGTTTAATGTCTTCAATTATCTGAGTAGCTTGACTGCTATTTATAGTATACAATCCACCCACAGGAATAAAAAGAATATCTACTTTACCTATCTCGGCTAATTTATCAGAATTTAAAATATGTCCTAAATCACCTAAGTGACACAAGTTTAATCCATCAGCCTTTATAACAAATATAGTATTAGGCCCTCTCTGTCCCCCATAAACGCTATCATGATAAGATGATATTCCTCTAAATTCCATTTTATGTGATTCTCTGCTTACCAGACCTTTAAAAACTACCGGCTTTCCTTTTACTCCTCTCACATAATTATGGTCAAAGTGTTCGTGACTAACAGTAACAATATTTGCTTTAATCCGAAGGAGTTTATAGCCAAGAGTTTCATCAAAAGGATCAGTGATAATTTTAATTCCTCTTTCAGATTCAATTAAAAACGAAGAATGCCCTAACCATTTTATTTTCATGTTTTGCTCCTTCCTCTATCTCGTATATCGTATATAGGCTAGGCAATTTAGCTTCTATTTTCTTCACTTAATACGCAATTCGCGATACGATATACGATATACTAAAACATTTCTCCAATTATTTTATTTAATCTTTCTTTTGCTAATTCCGGTTTAAAGTTTAATATAATGCTTCCCATTTCGGTTTTTTCTATTATATTAAATGGCTCTAAAGAAAATATTTTAGTAATTTCTTCTACTTCATATTCTTGTACTGTTTTAAAACCAATGTATGTGTCAGTTTTTTGATTAATAATTTTGGTTAGCGACTCTACATTAAGATAAAGTTTTTTGCCGCTATTCTCGTGTAATAAATTAATAATGATATTAACCAGTTTTATTTTGTTATAAAGTATTTTTCTTTTTTCAAATAATTGAAAAATGTTATTCTCAGTAGAATTATCTACTAAAAAAATTGATTCCAAATTACTTAAAGAAAAAGGTAATTTATCATGTTCTTCTATCAGATTGCATAACCACCTCAGTTCAAACAATATAACTTTGTCCTTATCTGTTTTTCGGCTTAGTTTATCATAATCGAAATCCGGAGAAATAATTACCGAATAATCTGATTTTGTTTCCTCTTTTACCTTGCTCAACTCGTTCCAATGTTCATACTTTTGTATTTTTTCGTCTTTTTTATCTGATAACTTCGCATCAACAATTAAATTGTATGTTTTATAATCTAATAATGCTTTTGCTAAAATAAAAGATACCTGTCCTTCTAATACAATAGAAGTTTCAAAACCCAAAAATTCAAACACTTTTTGAAGTAATTTTTTAAGATTTTCGTTATCTTCGGAACTTATCATTCTTAATTGCAATTTTTTAATTTCGCTCAACCAATCAAAGAGACCCCACATTTCTTCTTTCTCTTCGATAAATCGGAAGTCTTTCCTCAAAATATTATCAATATATTTAGAAAATAAATTCTCTTCGTTTACTTCTACCTCTAATACCCTTTCGCAAATCTCTTGATAAGTTAGAGGTTGGCCTGCTTCTTGCAATATTTTAAAAATTTTTTCACTTAAATCGTCCTGAGGTTCCATCTTAGTCTCATCTTCTGTTACCAAAAAATATCGTTTTCTATCATAGTCAATAAGGCCAACAAAAACAACATCATTTACCTTTAATTTTTTCTTTTCATACCATTCTTTTAATCCCACTATATATTTTGAAACATTATTCACTATTGCTTCTATTTTATTTCCTTCTTTATCTATAAAGGTAATTTCAACGGTATTTTCTTCTTTCGGGAAAAATGGTCTCATATAACTGGTTAAAAACATGGTACCGTCTTTCAAACAATAACTGGTGAGAGAATACTTAATGTTTGCATCTTTATATTGCCATTTCACTAAACCCCATACCCCTCTTTTTATCCTCATAAATCTTTTATCTCCACTCATAGAGGCATTTACAGCATAATAGGGTTCTTTGACCTTTAATGGTCTTATTTTTGTTAACTCTTGAGTAATTTCGCGATAATGTAATGGCTTTTTATGTTTGATTAATATTTCATAAGCACTGTCAGCAACTGATTTATGTTTCATAAGTCTTTAACCTCCAATTAATCAATAAACCAATTCTCCAATTCACAGGTTCACCGATTAGCCTGTTCTTCAATTATACTTATAGCAGATACTAATTTTGAAAAAAATATTTTGATACTTTTTAATATTTTTCTTTTTTTTATTATATACACTTTTTTTTATATTTTACAAGTAAATAATTATAACTTCTCCAATTACAGTAGCATTTTTGGCAACAAAGCTTTCTTCGCTAATGATTGGTCTCTTTTCTTCAAAATTTAATATCATCTTCTTACTCCCATAACTATTTTAATTTTTTCGGCAATTTTATCTCCAAATCCTGGTATTTTGCTTATATCAATCTTGGAAGCATTCTTTAGCTCTTCTATGCTTTTAAAGTGTTCTAATAATAATCTTTTTCGTTTAACGCCAATTCCTGGAATAAGATCTAACTTTGAATTGCGTAATTCTTTACTTCTAATCCTTTTGTGATAAGTTACCGCGAATCTATGGGCCTCATCTCTTATTCTTTGCAGCAAAAAAAGTGCCTCAGAATTAGAAGGCAATATTATTGGTTTATGTACCTCCGGTTTAAATATTTCCTCTTCTTTTTTAGCAATACTTATTATGGGCAATTTAAGATTCAGATCGTTTAATATTTTTTCTACCGCACTAAGTTGACCTCTCCCTCCATCAACAAGGATTAAATCAGGTAATCTTTTACTTTCCAACAACAATCTTTTATATCTTCTTTCCGTTACTTCCTGTAACATGGCGTAATCATCAATTCCCTTAATTATTTTTACTCTGAATCTTCGATAGTCTTCCTTTTTTGGTTGCCCTTCCTCAAAAACAACTAAAGAACCAACGGATAATTTTCCCTGAATATTTGAGATATCGAATGCTTCAATTCTTTCTGGTAATTTTTCTAAGCTCAATTTATCTTTCAAATCAATAATTGCCTTCCGGCCCTTCTTAATTTCGCCTTCTTCTACTTCTTCTATTTTTTTCAACAAATAATCATTTTTATTACTTTTTCTATATAAGTTTATTTCCTGACCTTTTAAAATTGCTTCAATTGATTTTATTCTATCTCTTATTTTGGCAGCTTTTTCGTAATTTAGAATATGAGAAGCTTCTTTCATTTCTCGATAAAGACCATTAAATAATCTTTTTTGTTTCCCTGCCAAAAACAAGCAAATTTCCTTTATTCTTTTTCGGTACTCCGTTTTACTAATCATATTCGCACAAGGCGCTGAACACAAACCTATCTGGTAATCTAAGCAAATTTTCGTCTTCTTTAAATCTTTTTTTCTGCATCCCCTAATTTTAAAAACTTGCCTCAATAATTTTATAACAACCCGCGTGGCATTTGTATCCACAAAAGGGCCAAAATATAAAGTTTTACCTTCTTTTATCTTTCGATTTATTTTTCTATAAAATAATATTTGTGGAAAGTCTCTATCTAAAGTAATTTTAATATAGGGATAACTCTTATCATCTTTCGACTGAGTATTATAGTAAGGACTGTTGCTTTTAATCATTTTACTTTCCAAGATAAGCGCTTCTATCTCAGAAAAAGTGGGTATATATTCAACATTTACGATCTCTTTTATCATCTTATTTATCTTTGGAGATTGTTGGGGAGAATTACTAAAATATGAAGAAACCCTATTTTTCAAGGAATTAGCCTTCCCTACATATATCACTTTTCCTTCTTTATCTTTAAAAAAATAAAGTCCGCTTGTTTC